>NZ_JBEXCV010000086.1:0-38812 GCF_040605455.1 Embleya sp. NPDC005575
CATGGACCTCGACCGGTTCACCGGAGCCGCCCAGCGCCGTGCCGAAGGTGCAGCCGACTCGGGTCCGGTCCACGAGCTGGACCTGGACGCCATCCAGGCCCTCACCCGCGCACCGGTCCTGCCGGCCTCCATCCCACGTGCACCGGCCTCCGGAGCCGCCGTTCCGCCGGCCCCGTCCCCTCCCGCACCGCGCGCGGCGCTCTCCCGGGCAGTGCGCCCGGGCTCGGCGATAGCGATATGGATCGTCCCCCTGTGTCGTGGCCGGCCGCCCCGTCGTGGCAACCCCCCCCGGGTCACGGCCGGCAAACCGCTCTCTCTCGCGACCGACGGGCCGCCGCGCACGACCACGAACGGGATTCGAGTCGGCGGACCGGGCCGCGGTCGGGGGGTCGAGACCGACTCCCGCCCACTACGGACGCGTTCGGGTACGGAACCGTTCCAGCCGGGCCGCGACTCCCTCGGCCGGCACGGTGACCGCGAACCAGGACGCCTCCACCGCAAGGCCCTCGTCGATCGGCATGTCGACCCCGCGCGTGACCGCCGCCGGACTCGCGGACACCGCACTCGACCGGATGCCGGATCGGCTTCCGCGGGGGGCGGACGAGGTCGACGAGGTCATGGGCGGGGCGCCCCGATCGGGTTGGGTACCGGAATCAGGCCGTTGTCCACCAGGTGTCGGCTCAGCGGCGCGGCCGGCGGGATGGCCTCCTCGACCCCGGCTGACCGCCGCCGGGGAGGAACACACCCGCCGACTGGCGGCGAGCCGCTGGCGGACACCGCGCAACGCGGCGAACCACGTCACCCCGAGCGGCCGAGCCGCCACGCCGGGCAACGAACCCGGCCCGTGTGCCTGACCGGCCCCTCGGCATCGAACCGACCGGCGAACCCCTCCTCCTCCCGTGGGTTCCCGGCGCTCCGGGCCGGGCAGCGACAAGGACATGACCTCTTCCTCCTCCGCCATCACCCCCGAGATGCCGTACACCCAACTGGGCCGCACCGGCCTGACCGTCGCCCGCCTGGTGCTCGGCACGATGAACTTCGGCCCCGCCACCGACGAACGCGACAGCGGCGAGATCATGGACGCCGCGCTCGACGCCGGGGTCAACCTCTTCGACACCGCCGACGTGTACGGGCGCTCCCAGCTGACCGGCGCCGGCGCCCGGGGCGACACCGAGGAACTGGTCGGCCGCTGGCTGGCCCACGGCGATCGCCGCGAGCGGGTCGTGCTGGCCACGAAGGTCTACGGCAGCTGGGGCGACTGGCCCAATTCCGGCGGGCTCGGCGCCCGGCACATCCGCCGGGCCTGCGAGGACAGCCTGCGCCGCCTGGGCACCGACCACATCGACATCTACCAGATGCACCACATCGACCGCCGGGTCCCGTGGGAGGAGATCTGGCAGGCGATGGACCTGCTGGTCGCGCAGGGCAAGGTGCTCTACGTCGGCTCGTCGAACTTCGCCGGCTGGCACATCGCCCAGGCCCAGGAGGCGGCCGCCCGCCGATCCTCACTGGGCCTGGTCAGCGAGCAGTGCCTGTACAACCTGGCCCAGCGGGCCGCCGAGGCCGAGGTGCTGCCGGCCGCGCATGCGTACGGCCTCGGGGTCATCCCGTGGTCGCCGCTGCACGGCGGCGTGCTGGGCGGGGTGCTGGAGAAAGAACGCACCGGCGACCGGCACCGCTCCGCCGGCGACCGGGCGGCGGGCGAGGTGGCCGAGCGGCGCGAGCAGATCCAGGCGTACGAGGAACTATGCGGCAAGCTCGGCACTCCGCCCGGCGAGGTCGCCCTGGCCTGGCTGCTCACCCGACCCGGGGTGACCGGGCCGATCGTGGGACCGCGTACGCGAGACCAATTGGACTCGGCACTGCGCGCGCTGAGCGTCGAACTGAGCCCGGAAACACTCGCCGAACTCGACCGAATCTTCCCCGGCCCGGGCCCAGCGCCGGAGTCTTTTGCCTGGTAGGAGACCTGCCGGGCGGCCGCTGGGAATCCCGCTGCGGGCTGCCGGAAGACCCTCGGTCGACAATGTGACCCAGGTCACACGACTCATCGAAATATCCGGGGACTTCCTGTCCGTTTAACCGAGCGAATCACAATCGGGGAATCGCTCCCCGGTTATCGATCGGGTACCGACAGGAAGGAGCGGATCATGGGCAGCACCGTCGCCGTCGCCGACGTCGCCGAGGACCGCGGTCCGCGACTTCGTGCGGACGCCCGACGCAATCGCGAGCGGATCATCGCCGCGGCGCGCGAGATGTTCGTCGAGCACGGCGCCGAGGTGCCGTTCGACGAGGTCGCACGCCGCGCCGGAGTCGGCAACGCGACTTTGTACCGCCACTTCGCCGACCGCGGCGAGCTCGCACACCGGGTGGTCCTCTCCGTCCTGGAGAGGATCACCGAGCAGGGCGAGCTTGCCCTGGCCGAGGAGTCGGAGGCCTTCGCGGCCCTGCGGCGCTTCGCCCACGCCGCGACGAAGGAGCGGATCGGGGCGCTGTGCACACTCATGTCCGCGACCGTGGACAAGGCACACCCCGAGCTGATGGCCGCCCGGGCGCGGCTGGAGCACCTGGTCGAGACGCTCATGGAGCGCTCTCGCGCCGAGGGCCGGCTGCGCACCGACGTCGGCTCGGGTGACCTGCTGATGGCGATCACCCAGCTCACCCGACCGCTGCCGGGGATGGGTGGCTGCATGGTGAACGACCGCTTCGTGCACCGTCACCTCGACGTGCTGCTCGACGGTCTGTGCTCGCCCGACCCCACCGCGCTGTCCGGCTCCGTCGTGGCGATGCGGGATCTGGAACACCTGGCCGACGAGCCCGAGGGGCAGCCTTCCGGGCGCTGACGCGCCCCCACCGACTTTCGATATCCCTCGGCGGCGCATGACCGCGCAACCGCGTACCGACCACAACACTTCACCGTCGCCCTGCCACTTCCGCGCGGGCGAGGGCGCACCGTCCGTCCCGCGGCGCCCGCCGTCGCTACACACCCCCCAAAGTGAGTGTCTCCATGTCTGCAACCGCCCCGCCCGAGACCGCCATGCCCGATTCCAGGCGCTGGAAAGCGCTGGTCTTCATCGCCATAGCCCAGCTGATGGTCGTCCTCGACGGCACCATCGTGAACATCGCGCTGCCGTCCGCCCAGATCGACCTGGGCATCTCGGACGGCAACCGGCAATGGGTGATCACCGCGTACGCCCTCTCGTTCGGCGGACTGCTGCTCTTCGGCGGCCGGATCGCCGACCTGTGGGGTCGACGCCGCACCTTCATCGTCGGCCTGGTCGGCTTCGCCGCCGCCTCCGCGCTCGGCGGCATAGCCGCGAGCACCGGCATGCTGCTCGGCGCCCGCGCACTCCAGGGCGCGTTCGGCGCACTGCTCGCCCCGTCCGCGCTCTCCCTGCTGGCGGTGATGTTCACCGACGCCAAGGAACGCGCCAAGGCGTTCGGCATCTTCGGCGCGATCGCCGGTGGCGGTGGCGCGGTCGGCCTGATCCTGGGCGGCGTGCTCACCGAGTACATGAACTGGCGCTGGACCTTCTTCGTCAACATCCCGTTCGCCGCGGCCGCCGCGGCCGGTGCCGTGCTGGTCATCCGCGAGCCCGCCGGGTCCCGCAACCGCTCGCCGCTGGACATCCCCGGAGTGGTGCTGTCCTCGATCGGCCTGGGCACCCTGGTCTACGCGTTCACCCGCGCCGAGAGCCACGGTTGGACCGCGGGCAGCACGCTGGGGCTGTTCCTGACCGCCATCGTCCTGCTCGCTTCGTTCGTCTTCGTGGAGAGCCGGGTCGAGGCCCCGCTGCTGCCGCTGCGGGTGATCGCCGAGCGTAACCGGGCCGGCATCTACCTCTCGCTGGGCCTGGCCATCATCGCGATGTTCGGCATGTTCCTGTTCCTCACCTACTACCTCCAGACCGTCAAGGACTTCTCGCCGGTGACGACCGGCCTGGCGTTCCTGCCGATGATCGCGGGCATGATCACCGGCTCGACCCAGATCGGCGCCCGGCTGATGACCCGGGTCCCGGCCCGGTTGCTGATGGGCCCGGGCTTTTTGACCGCCGGTGTCGGCATGCTGCTGCTCACCCGGATCGAGGTCGGCAGTTCCTACGTCGCACTGATCCTGCCCGCGCAGATCCTGCTCGGCTTGGGCATGGGCACCGCGTTCATGCCCGCGATGAGCCTGGCCACCCACGGTGTCCAGGCGCGGGACGCGGGCGTCGCCTCGGCGATGGTCAACACCTCGCAGCAGGTCGGCGGCGCGATCGGCACCGCGCTGCTGAACACCATCGCGGCCGGCGCGACCACCGCCTACGTGGCCTCGCACGCGGCGACCTCGGCGGGCGCCGAGCAGCTGCGCATCCAGGCCGTCGTGCACGGCTACGCCACCGCGATCTGGTGGGCGGTCGGCATCCTGGCCCTGGCCTCGACGATCGCGTTCACCTTCATCACCGTCGGGCACGGCGACAGCACGGTGGTCGCCTCGAACGACAAGGACGCGGAGACGGACGTGGACGAGGTACCGATCCCGGTGCTCGTGCACTGATCGCCGGGGCACGGCTCGCCGCGCACTGTGCGGCCGCACCGATCATCGGGCGCAGACACCCGTCGGAGACCTCCCTCAGCAGTACCCCGGGCGCAGGCCCCACCGTCATCGGCGGTGGGGCCTGCGCCGTATGCGCGCTTCATCACATCGCATCGTGCCCTTGCGCAGGCCCGACGGCTGTCGATCGGGTCCCGTCGCCGACCGTCCGGGTCAGCGGAACACCGGGATCACCTCGGCACCGAACAGTCGGATCATCGAGGCCAGTTCGTCGAAGGAGCCGCGCGTGGACACCGGGCTCGCGCCCGCGGGCAGACCCGCGCCGAACGCGGCGTGCACGTGATCGCTGCCGGTGAGATCCAGGTAGCGGATGATCTGGGCGATCACGTCCTCGGGGCCGCCCCACAGCAGGCGGTCGTGCGCGATCTCCTCGGCGGGTACCTGCTCGCCCGCGTCCAGGCGGCGGAACAGGTCCCGCTCACCGGCGTCCTCAGCCGACTCCCGCCAGTGTTCGAGCAGGCCGCCGACGTACGCCGGCAGCACGTCCTCGGCCACCGTGCGGCGGTCCTTGCCCAGCCACGCGTAGCGGCGCAGCACCCAGTCCGGACGCCTGGCGTGCGTCGCGCAGGCCGCCCGGTAGACCGCCAGGCAGGATCGGGCCCTGGCCAACGACTGCACCGGGCCGCACAACCACGCGTCGCCCAGCCGCGCGGCTCGCTCGACGGCGGCGTCGGCGACGCCCGCCACCCACAGCGGGATGTGCTCCTGGATCGGGCGCGGGTGCACGGTCAGTTCGGGGAAGGTGTGGAAGCGGCCCCGATAGCCGACGTTCTCCCGGCTCCAGAGCAGTCGCAGGATCTCCAGCGCCTCCTCCATCCGCGCGCCCCGGGTGCCGAAGTCCGATCCGTGCGCGATGTACTCCAGCGGCCACCAGCCCAGTCCGACGCCGAGGGTGACCCGGCCGCCGGAGATCTCGTCGATCGTGGCGACCTGTTCGGCGACCCGCACGGGATGGTGTACCGGGAGCTGGAAGATGCCGGTCCCCACCCGCAGCGTCTCGGTCCGCGCGGCGACGGCGGCGAGCAGCGTGAGCGGGTCGCTCATGTTGCCCGGCATGAAGTGGTGGTGGCCGACGGTGGCGGTATCGAAGCCCGCCTCCTCGGCGATCCGGGCGAGCGCGAACGTCCGGTGGTACGGCTGCGCGTGGCCGGGATCCCGAAGCACGGGCAGCGACATGGAGAACCTCATGCGGCCGGAAGCTAGCAGCGTCCTCGCGAGCTCTCCAGGGCCGCGCGGCGCCCACGGGCGGGAGCCGGGTCGTGAGGGCGGTGTCGGGCCGGGGTGTCGGGGCCGGGCATCGCAGGGCGGGTATTCGAATGACCGGATCGGTGGGGCCGGCTGGTGTCGGAACATGATCGACCTACCACGTCTCGACCAACGGGCCCTGCGGATCGCCGAAACGATCGTCGATCGGGTCACGATCGACCAACTCGCCCTGCCCACCCCCTGTTCGGCCTGGAACCTGGGCCGGCTGCCCGCCCACATGACCGGTCGGAACCACGGCTTCGCGGCGGCGGCCCGCGGCGAGATCACCGACGCGAGCGACTGGGCCGACCGCCCGGTGGGCGCCGAACTCGGGAAGGTATTCGCCGCGTCGGCCGAGGCGGTCGCGGTCGCGTTCGCCGAAGACGGCGTGCTGGACCGGGTGCGCCCCGGGCCGACGACGCCGATCCGTGCGGGCGCCGCGTCCCGGCCGATGCCACCCGATCGGCCCCGGAGGTACCGCGCGGCCGGCGCCTCCGGTCGAGCCCGACGGCCCGGGCGGGTCGCGTGCGTGCGTGGCGCGACCGGGCGGGCTCGGCTCGCCGGTACGCTCGCTCGGCGGGGTCGGCGGTAAGGGCGGCGGAGGCGATGACGATGGTCGAACGGGTCGCGGTGGGACTGGTCGGGGCCGGTCCGTGGGCGAGTCAGGTGCACGCACCGGTGTTCGCGACCGGGCCGGAGACCCGGCTCACCGCAGTGTGGGCACGCCGTCCGGAAGCGGCCCGGGAACTCGCGGAGCCCTACGGAGCGCAGGCGTGTGCCGGGTTCGACGAGTTGCTCGATCGATGCGAGGCGGTGGTCTTCGCGATCGCCCCCGAAGCGCAGCCCGCGCTCGCCGAACGGGCGGCACGGGCGGGCAAGGCGGTGCTGCTGGAGAAGCCGATCGCGGGCGACGTGGACACCGCCCGCCGGTTGGCCGACGTGATCGGCGCGGCCGGAGTCGGTTCGATGGTCGCGTTGAGCGCCCGATACGCGCCGCGGGTTCGGGACTTCCTGGTACATCTGGCCGGCGCCGAGACCGCCTGGCGCGGCGGCCGACTGGCTTGCGTCACCGACGCGTTCCTGGACGGCCCGTTCGCGGCATCGCCGTGGCGGCAGACCCGCGGGGCGATTCTCGACGTGGGACCGCACGCGTTCGATCTGATGAGCGTCGCGCTGGGCGACATCGTGGATATGCGGGCCGATTCACCCGGTGCCGGGTGGACGGCGGTGCAACTGGTGCACGCCGGCGGCGCGGTGTCCCAACTGGTGCTGTGCTGCGCCGCCGAGGCCGGCCACCGCTACGACGTGGAGTTGTACGGATCGGCCGGGACCGCCGCGCTCGACCTGTCCACCGCGATCGACGGTGCCGCGTTCGCGGTGCTGCGCGCGGAGTTCGCGAGCCTGGTGCGCGACGGGGGCGAGCACGTGTGCGACGTCCGCCGCGGACTGTATCTCCAGGAGGTCATCGCCCGCGCCGAACAGCAACTCGCCGCGGCACGCTGAACCGCGCGCCGCGACGATCACCTGCGGTGGATCAGGCAGTCGGCTTTCGGGCGATGCCACCGGCCATCAACTTCTGACCGACCGTCAGCGGCTCCTCGACCGGCTCCTCCGGCTGCCACTGCGGCAGGAACACCACGCCCGGCTCGACCAGTTCCAGGCCGTCGAAGTACGCGGATATCTCCTCGATCGAGCGGAAGCGCCCCGACCCCAGGTCGGTGAGCAGCGCCTTCTCCAGCGCGACCGCGTCCGGGCTGGACGCGCAGAAGTGGGTCAGGAAGAGGAAACTGCCGGGCGGCAGCGCCTTCTTGTAGGCCTCGACGATCTGCTCCGGGCCCTCGTCGTCGTTGAGGTGGTGCACGACGCCCACCAGCATCAGACCGACGGGCTGGTCGAAGTCGATCAGTGCGCGCACGTCCGGGTGGGCCAGGATCTCGGCCGGCTCGCGCAGATCGGCGGTGACCACCGTGGTCCGGTCGTTCTCCGCGAGCAGCGCCCGGCCGTGCGCGAGCACGATCGGGTCCTTGTCCACGTAGACCACGCGGGCCTCGGGCGAGTGCTCCTGGGCCACCTGGTGGGTGTTCTGCACGGTGGGCAGGCCGGAGCCCAGGTCGAGGAACTGCCGAATCCCCTGCTCGGCCATGTACCGGACGCCGCGCCCGAGTATCGCCCGATTGTACCGGCCGACATCGCCGATCTCCGGGACGATCGCCAGCGACGCCTCGGCTATCGCGCGGTCCACCGGATAGTTGTCCTTGCCGCCGAGCACCGCGTCGTAGACTCGGGCAATGCTGGGCGTGGAGATGTCGATGCCGACCGGTCGCCAGTCGTCCTTCGGCTCGACCGGAGCGTTGTCCGCCGTTTGCGAGTCGTCTGCCATGAAGGCTCCCACCGTGGGTTGAGTGATGATCAGTTCCCGTTGGTGGTAAGCCTATTGGTGCTCGACTCGGTTTTGTTGCCCGCCCCCGCAGTGTTTCGGGTCGCGCGGTTCCGGCGAACTCCCGTGCTGCGGGCGGACGTCGGCCCCGGGCGCGGTCGTGCCCGGACCACGGCGGCCCGGGTCAGCGCGGGTCGGCCCGACCCTCGCCGCCCCGATCGCCGTAGCGGCGCTCGAACTTGGCGATCTCGCCCTCGGGATCCACCGGCCGGGCATTGCCCGTGTAGAACGGGTGGCTCTCCGAGGAGATCTCGACGTCGATCACCGGATAGGTGTTCCCGTCGTCCCATTCGATGGTCTGTTCGCTGACGGCGGTGGACTTGGTGAGGAAGGCGTATCCGGCGGACCTGTCCCGGAAGACGACCGGGCCGTACGACGGGTGCTTGTCCTGCTGCATGGTCGCTCCTTTGTTGCTTTCCGGTGTGCCATCGGGCCAACGCGCGGCGCGCCCGGGTTCTTCCGACAGCCTCGCGACGAAGCGCCGGCCCGGCGTCGGCACCGGCGCGGCCGGCGGGCGGGCGGCCGCGGGGCGTCAATCAGGTGGCGGCGTCGCCTCCGTGGAGGCGGCCGAGACTCTCGGGAACGGGCGTGGGTAGTGCGCGCCGAGGTGGAAGCGGTCGGCCAGGACGTCCGCGAAGGCCGCCGCGATCCGGTACTCGCCGGCCTGGTTCGGGTGCAGGCCGTCCCCGGTGTGGTCGGCCGCGACGAATTCGGCGTCGGTGGTGGCCACCACGATCGGCGACTCGTCGCTGTTCAGGTCGGCCGCGATGGCATCGATACGGGCGTTGAAGCCCGCCGCCCGGGCGGCGAACTCCGGGTCCGGGCCCGCCTGATGGGTGGGCAGGACATGACCGAGCACGATCCGTAGCCGCGGATTGGCCCGGCGGGCGTCGCGGATGAAATCGCGCAGGTCCGCGTCGAACCGGGCCGGTTCGATCGTCGGCCGCAGGTCGTCGACCCCGAGCAGGATCAGCAGGTAGTCGGGTTGGTACTCGGCCACCTCGGCCTCGATGTCGCCGAGCGGGTCCTTGGACCCGACCATGTCGAGCCGCACGTCGTGGGCGCGCAAGTGTCGCCACAGTCGGTAGCGCCAGGTACGGTCGCCGCTGCCGACATGACCGATCGAGTCCCCGGCGATCATCACCGGGACCTCGTGTCTCGCGCCCGTCATCGTGCCTCCCGGGTCGATCCACCGGCCGTATCCGGGCAGCGGTCCTGTCCACACGGTAGATTCGCCGCGCGGACGCCGCCTGCTCGGCTACCGCGAACGGGTGGGGTTGAAAACGTTACCGAGTAACGCCCGGGTGGTCGGTCAGTCCCTCGGCCGGCCGATCGAAGGCCCGCTCCGCCGTCGCCCGGGCCGCCGGATGCAGGGCCGCCGCTCGCTCGCCCGCCGCGATCCGCCGCCGGTTCTCCCGGGCCGGGATCCGCTGCACCGCGATGATCCGGCCGGCTGCCAAGCGTGCCTGCATCCCGTCCGCATCCGCGTCCGCGGGCGAAGCCGAGGCGCCGAGCGCGTCGGCCAACGCCTGCTCCGAACGTTCGGTGTCCCGTACAACCGGGCCACCAGACTCGGGGTCCCGTACAGCAGCCGAGGCAAGGCCGGCACCTGCGGATGGTCGCTGAGCCCGATGACCCGATCGTGTCGATCCAATCCGGCCAAAAAAGTGCCGGCGCAGCGCCGTCAGCGCCGAGACGCCCGCCGGCCGCCCGGCCACCACCCGGCCGGCCTCGTCCTGGTGGTCGGCGAACCGGTACAGCACCAGGTCCTCCTTGGTCGGGAAGTACCGGAACAGCGTTGGCTTGGAGACGTCCGCAGCGACCGCGACCTCGGCGACCGACGCCCGATCGAAGCCCCTCGCCGGGAACAACCCGATCGCGACATCGGAGATCGTCGCCGCCCCCGCAGCCGCCTGCGCTCGCGCAACCCCGTCTCACCGCTCATGCGCGGCACCCTACGCCGACCGGAGGCCGGTATCGTCCGGTGATCGGGCACGGCACGGGTGTGACCGCAGCGCCGCTACGCCGCGTCCACGACGCCGATCTCGCGCGCCTGGAGTCCCGCGAGCACCACGTCCACCACCGACCGCGATCCACATCCGTCGATGTCCACCACGATCGCGCGCCGAGGGTCGGCTTCGAGCGCGAGCGCGACATGCGCCTCCGCGATCCGCTCCAACGCGGCGCGGCGGGTCAGCCAGCCCCGGTCGTCGGCGGAAAGCACCTGCTGCGCGGACAGTCGGTCGCGCAGTGTCCGGGCCGAGGCGGTCAGGTGGACGGTGACCGTCGGCTCCTCCAGTACGGCCCGGTATTCGGCGACCTGGGCGCTGAGCCTGCTCCCGTCGGCCCGGTAGATCACCGCACCGTCGGCGGCGACTCCGGCCGCCCACGTGTGCACGATCACCGGCCCCGCCGAGCGCTGCCGCTTGACCAGCGCGTCGGCCCGGAGCAACCCGGCCAGACCGAGGCCGTAGCCGGCACGGGCGTCGAGGCGGATCGATTCGGCGCGCCCGGCGATCGGCGTGCAGCCGAGCGCGGTGCCGAGGGTGTCGGCGAGAGCGGCGCCGCCCGCACCGGGTGGCCCCTCGATCGCGATGAACGTGTGGTGGTCGGTGCGCCCGGCGGGAGCGGGCCCTGCGAGCGTGGTCGGGGTCATCGCGGTGTCCTGGTTCGCTGGGATGGCCGTCGGTCGCGGACGGACCCGTCCGATCATGCGAGCACGTCGCCGGCCGTCGCCCCTCCACGGTGCCTGATCCCGGGATGCCCCCGCAGGATCGACCGGGCGAACATCAGGCAACCACGAGGGTACCCGTCGGGGCGGCCGAACATCGAACTCGCACTGCGTGAAGGCCCGTTCACGCTCACACACCGTGGATTCCCGGACCTTTTCCACCCCGTCGCGCCCAGGCCGCGTCCTGGAGCCCGCCGCCGATGACCGGCGCCGGCCCGCCACGCTGATCGGCCGCCCATGAGGACAAACCCGACGGCCCCTCGGTTAGGCTCCCCGGATGTCACAGCTTCCGACGGTCGCCGAGATCACCGCACTGCACAAGGCATACGCACCGAACCGAGCGGTCTTCGAGAAGGTGCACACACATTGCGGGATCGTCTGGCGGATCGCCGAGCAGTTGCTGACCGGACCCGGCGGCGCCGGCGTTGACCGTGACCTGGTCCGGGCCGGGTGCCTGCTGCACGACATCGGGGTCTACCGCCTCTACGACGAGAACGGCCGGCTGGACGGCGCCAACTACGTGCGGCACGGGCTGCTCGGCGTGGAGATCCTGCGCAAGGAGGGCCTGCCCGAGTCGCTGCACCGGTTCTGCTCGTGCCACACCGGCGTCGGGTTGACCCGGCACGACGTGCTGATTCGGCAGTTGCCGATCCCGGTGGACGACTACGTCGCCGAGTCCACCCAGGAGCGCCTGGTGATGTACGCGGACAAGTTCCACAGCAAATCGAACCCGCCGCGCTTTTTGCTCCCCGACACGTTCGCCGCGAAGATCCGGCGCTTCGGGGACGACAAGGTGGTCGCGTTCCAGGCGCTGGCCGAGGAGTTCGGCACGCCCGAACTCGAGCCGCTCGCAGCCGAGTTCGGGCACCGCATCAGCTGAGCTGGTCGGCCCGGGATCCGGGTCCGGTGGGCGTGGCCGGGTACTCCTCCGCCGATTCCCGGCCGGCCGCGCCGGCGGATCGCCCGCCGGGTGGATCGTGCTGCGGGACAGTCCCGACACCCGGGCCGCCCGGGACACCGTCGAGCGGATTCGCGCGGCGCTGCACTCGGGACCGGAGGAGACCCGCTCGGCCCTGGTCCGCAGCCTGCTCATCCCGGCGCCGGCGCTGGAGATCGGCCCCCGGTTCCGGCGGCCGGGACATGCGAAAGACTGAGCCGTCGCAGGTCGACCTGCCAAAGCGTCGACCATCCGAGCGAGCCGATCCGGAGGCAGCGTCACCATGACCCCACCGCCGTCCCATCCCCGCACCGCCGAGCAGCGCAAGCAGGACACCCTCGATCGACTCGAACACGACGTGGACGCGTGGGTGGCCACCGCCGACGCGAAAACCGGTACGCCGTACCTGGTGCCGCTGTCCTTCCTGTGGGACGGCAGCACGCTGCTGATCGCGACCGCTTCGGCGAGTCCGACCGCCCGCAACCTGCTGGCCGGCGGCGCGCTGCGGCTGGGGATCGGGCCAACCCGGGACGTGGTCATGATCGAGGCCACCGCCGAACCCGTCACGACGAGCGAGATCCCCGGTGACGTGGCCGACGGCTTCGCCGAGAAGAGCGGTTTCGACCCACGGGTACTCACCACCTCCTACCACTACTTCCGCATCCGCCCGAACCTGGTGCAGGCCTGGCGCGAGGCGAATGAAATCAAGGGCCGCGACGTGCTCCGCGACGGCACCTGGCTGATTCCGTAGCCAAAAGCGCTGCGACGCGCCGGGCTTGACCGGCCCGCCGCCGGTCTCTCGTGAGTGCCGGCGGCGGGGGTCGTCGGGGAGCTCGGCTGCCGGGGGACGGCGGCAGCCGAGCGGCTCAGCTACCGAAGTAGACACGCTGCGCTAAGGGAGCGTGTCCAGGTGCGGGCCGACCGTGTTGGAGAACTGGTTGCCGTTCAGGGCGTCCCAGTTGGTCGACCAGGTCATCGCGCCGCGCAGACCCGGGTAAGTCTTGCTCGGCTTGAACGTCCCGCAGCCGGTGCCCTTGGCGAGGCAGTCGAGCGCATTGTCGACCACGCTCGGCGAGACGTAGCCGGATCCGGCACCGCGCGGGGAGGCGGGCAGGCCCAGGCCGACCTGCGAGGGGGCCAGGCCGCCTTCGAGTTGGATGCAGGCGAGGCCGGTCATGAAGTCGACCGTGCCCTGGCTGTACACCTTGCCGTCGCAGCCGAGCATCGCGCCGCTGTTGTAGTACTGGGTGTTGACGACGGTCAGGATGTCCTTGATCGCCAGCGCGGTCTTGAAGTACTCGGTGCCGGTGGACTGCATGTCCAGGGTCTGCGGCGCCATGGTGATCACCAGGCCGGCGCCGACCTTGCCGGACAGCGAGCGCAGCGCCTGGGACATGTAGGTGGCGTTGATGCCGTTTTCCAGGTCGATGTCCACGCCGTCGAAGCCGTAGGTCTGGATCAGCGTGTACAGCGTGTTCGCGAAGTTGGTCGCCGACGTGGAGCTGTTGACCGAGACGGTGCCCTTCTCGCCGCCGACCGAGATGATCACCTTCTTGCCGGCCGCCTTCTTGGCCGCGATGTCGGCCTTGAACGCCGCCTCGGAATAGTTCAGCGCCGGATCCAGAGTGAACGAGACGCCGCCCGGGGTGCCGGTGGCGTCCGCGAACGACACGGCGATGATGTCGTATTCGGCAGGCACCTGGGCGATGGTTTGGATGGTGGCGCCGTTGTCGAAGTTCTGCCAGTAGCCGGTGAGCACGTGCTTGGGCAGTTGGCCGCCGCCTCCGCCGGTGCCGGTGCTCGCGGTCACCGCGGCCGACCTGGCCGACTCACCCGCCGAGTTGGTGGCGCTGACCTGGAAGCCGTAGGACGTGGACGCGGTCAGGTTGACGGCCGTCGCGCTCGCTCCGGACACGGACTGCACCTTGGTGCCGTCCTGGTAGAGGTTGTAGCCGGTCGCGCCGGGCACCGGGTCCCACGACAGCGGGATGCTCGACGACGTGGGTGCTCCGGCGGCCAGGCCGGTGGGGGTGGCCGGGATCTGGGTGCCGCCGCCGGGGCCGGCGAGGGTGATGTCGTCGGCGAAATAGGCGGGTTGGCCGTACCAGCCGTGGGTGTAGACGGTGACCGAGGTGGTCGACGGACCGGTGCGGAACGTGGTGGTGAGTTGCTGGTACGTTCCGGCGCTTGGCGTCCAGGTGGACGGGTCGGTGGTACCGGTGCCGGTCGCGCCCAGGTATACGTAGCTGCCCTGGACCCAGGCGCTCAGCGTGTAGGCGGAGTTCGGCAGCACCGTGACGGTCTGTGCGCATCGGGCGTTGTCGGAACCCGCCGGGGTGGCCTTGAGCGCGCCGGTGCCGGTATGCGTGGGGGTGCTCACCGCGGTGCCGGAACCGGCCGAACAGGTCCAGCCGGAGAGGCCGTTCTCGAAGCCGGGGTTGCTCACCAGGTTGTCGGCGGCCTGTGCGTTGCCGGCGACGGCGACGGCGACGGTCGGACCGGCACCGGCCAGGGTGAGCGCCGCGAGTGCGGCGAGGGTGGAGTGTCCGCGGCGAGGGGACTTCGCCTGCGGAACATGCGAAACGCGTGCCACTACTGCCTCCGTGCGTGGAGAAGCGATGTGGGTGGACGTGGTACCGCCGGATGCGCGACAGCCCGCCCTGTGCGCATATTGGTCTAGGCCAAAATGGTCCAGACCAATAGAGCGTGTCAAGGTTTCCACCCGATCCGACTCCGTTTACCTCGCCGTCCCCAACCAATTACTCTCCGCAGCTGCTCGATTGCCGTGCCCACGACCGGATTTGCCGCCCGATCCGCTCCCGCCGACGGCACCGGCGCCGATCATCAGGAAGCTCCAGATCCCGTGGTTGAAGGAGGCGCCGAGCCGATCGAGGTCGGTCTTCACCGTGCTCACCGGCCCGTCCTCCGCGCTCGCGGTGGCCGCCGTCGCCGCCTGGATTCTGGGCAGTTGGCTCCGGCTGCGCCAGGACCACGCCGACGCGTTGCGGGCGCAGACCGCGATCTCGGCGGTGCAGGCCGAACGGCTGCGGATCGCCCGCGAACTGCACGACATGGTCGCGCACAGCATCGGCGCCATCGCGATCCAGGCGGGCGCGGCGAAGCGGGTGATCGCGACCCAGCCGGACGGTGCGCGCGAGGCGCTGGGGGTGATCGAGACGACGAGTCGGGAAACGCTGACCGGGCTCCGGCATCTGCTCGGCGCGCTGCGCGAACCGGACCCGGATCCGGACGCGGGCTCGCAGGCGGGGTCGAAGACGGGCGGGTGGTCGGCGTCGAGCGGGCGCGAACGGGCGTGCGAGGTGCCGGATTCGCGGCCCGCCGCGCCGGCGCCGAGCCTGGCGGACCTGGATCGGCGGTGGCGAGCACCGCCGCTTCCGGTGTCCGGATCGACGTGCGGTGGCCCTGCACGCCCGCGCACCGCAGACCGCCGACCCGGCCCACTGGCTGCTCTCCACCGCCGCTCTCGCCCTCGGCCTGTGGCTCAGCGAACGCGGCACGTGCGCGTGGGGCCAATGCGCCGCCCCCGACTGCGCCGACTACTTCATCGACACCGGCCGCCGAGCCCCCCAGCGCTACTGCGGCACCCGCTGCGCGACACGCGTGCGAGTGGCCACCCACCGCGCCCAGAAATCGACCACGAACCGACCCGAATAGGGTCCGCCGTCCCGTGGATCGGGTGCGGATGCGCGGAGTCGGACGATCGGCACGGCGAGACGACGACACGACGCCGAAAGGCGACAGTGCCGTGGCGCACATGGCCACGCTCGCATCGAGTCGAACCCGCAGCCTGCGAGCCGAGGCCCGCGAGCCGAGGCCCGCGAGTCGAGGCCGCGAGCCGAGGTCCGCGACCCCTCGGAGCCGAAACGGCCCGCGCCCGTGGAGTTCACCCCCGGCCGGGTGAAACGGGTCCGGGGGCCTCGGTCGGCGGTGCGACCCGGGTGGCTCGCGGTATCGGGCGGCGGCGGTGGACGACGATCAAAATGTCGACCCACGCAAAGGCGGCCGCCACCGCGCACACGGCGGCGGCCAGGATCCAGAGCCCGCGGGCGTCGGCCAGATCGGTATCCGCGGCCACGGCGCACAGCGTGCCGGCCACGATCAGGACGGGCAGCGCGATCCCGGCGGGGGCCAACCGCATGGCGAGCGGGCCGAACTCGGCGGGCGGGCGGCGGCCGGAGCCCCGACTCGGAGTCGGACGGGCAGCTGAGGCAGTCATGGTCGAAACCTACCCGGGTCACACCACGCGAGCGGGCCCGGCCGGTCTCGGCCCGCCCCCGTCCCGACGTCCGCGCCGCATCGACGCCTACCCGACCGTATGCACCCGAGGCTCGCGCGGGCCGCGGAACGGCTGCGTCCGGCTGAGGACGAGGTTGGTGGTCGTACTCCCGAACCGGGCCAGCGCGTCGACGATCTCCTCCAGGTGGGACATCGACGTAGCCGCCACCTTCAGGACGTAACAGTCGTCCCCCGTGGTGCGCAGGCACTCCAGAATCTCCGAGCGCTCCCCGAGCAACCGGCGCAGCGGCTCGTGCCGGGTCCCCGGGTACTTCAGCCGAACCACGGCCAGTACCGCATATCCGGTCCGTTCCAGAGCCACTTCGGCCCGGTAGCCCGTGATCACGCCGGCCGCCTCCAGCCGCCGCACCCGCTCGGTCGTCGCCGACGCGCTCAGATTCACCCGCCGGGCCAGCTCCGTATAGGCGATTCGGCCGTCCCGCTGAACCTCGTCCAGGATCGCCCAGTCCGTCGCGTCAAGATTCTCGGTCATCCGCTCAGATTACCGGTGGATCCCCGGCCGAACCGCGTCTGAACAGGCAGGATTCCCTTCTGAAGATCCCTGACGCCTGGCTAGGCTCGACGTCGTGAAGATCGGAGTCAACGTCCTCAATTTCGGCCCCGGCACCGACCCGGGAGTCCTGCGGAACTGGGCCCGGACCGTGGAAGGTCTGGGTTTCGACCTACTGATGGTGTCGGACCACGTCGCCATCACCCCCGACGTCGCCGAGCGGTATCCGGCGCCCTTCTACGAGCCTTTCACCACGCTGTCCTGGCTGGCCGGCATCACCACGCGGGTCCGGCTCGGCACGACGGTCCTCATCGCGCCCTACCGGCACCCGTTGCTCACCGCCCGGATGGCGGCCAACCTGAACGAGCTCAGCGGGGGCCGGTTCGTCCTCGGCGTCGGGGTGGGCTGGGCACGACAGGAATTCGCCGCGCTCGGGATCCCGTTCGAACGACGCGGCCGACTGACCGACGACCACCTGCGGGCCGTTCGGGCGGCCTGGGCGGACACGGCCGCATATGGGAACGGGACCATCCCGGTGTGGGTCGGCGGCCACAGCGACGCGGGGCTGCGCCGGGCCGTACGGCTCGGCGACGCGTGGCATCCGCTGCGCTGCACCATGCCGTGGCTCCGCGAAGCCCTGGTCAAGCTGGAGACCTTCGCGGACGAGGAAAACCTTCCCATGCCCGGATTCGCCCCTCGAATCGCCCTCAAACCCACCGCGACACCGGTCGGCGGATGGCAACGGCTCGCCGGGGAGGGCACGATCGACCAGATCGTCGACGACCTCGAGCAACTGCGCCTGCTGGGCGCCGAGACCGTCGTCCTCGACCCGTACGGCGGCGACCCTCGCGAGACATGCCACCCGCAGGCGGCCTGGCAGGCACTCGCCACGGTCGCCGCACGGTTCCACACCCCCCGCACGTGAACGGAGCAATCGTGACCACATTCGACGACCACACTCTCCTCCGGCAGGCCATCGCACTCGCGGCCGAGGCCCGCTCGGGCGGGAACCCGCCGTTCGGATCGCTGTTGGCGGGACCGGACGGGAAGGTCCTGGCGGAGGCGCACAACACGACGCTCACCGACAAGGACATCACCGCCCACCCGGAACTGAAGCTCGCGAGGTGGGCCGCACGGGAGTTGGACACGGCCACGGCGGCCGAGACCACGATGTACACGAGTTGCCAGCCGTGCGAGATGTGCGAGGCGGTCATCCAACGGGCGGGCCTGCGCCGGGTGGTGTTCGCACTGTCCAACGAACAACTCCTGGACATCAGGCCGAGCAGCGGCCAGCCCCCCGTGCCACAGGTCGGCCCGGCACTGCTCGAAGAGGTACGCGAAGTGGTCGTGGGGTACTACCGGTGACCCTCGGGTAGAGGCACGGCCCCGACTGGTGCGGCGGGCCGCCCGGCCCGACCGCGCGACCGGGGCGCGCCCGCCCCCCGCGCTCCCACTGCCCGCACGCCTCGGCTCGCCCGGTTATCTACGCTGCACACGTGGGCACTCCATATATCCCCGTCCCCGCACGCGTGGCGACGACCGAGGACATCGACGCGATCGTCGCCACCCTGACCACCGCGTTCTTCGACGACCCGATGTGGGGCCCGCCCTTCCCGGACGTCGACCGTCGGGCCGGGCAAGCCGCGGCGATGTGGCGGCTGTTCGCGACGTCGGCCCTGCGCTATCCCTGGGCGCTGGTGACCGAGCACGTCGAGGCGGTGGCCCTGTGGATCCCGCCGGGCGGGAGCGAGTTGTCGGCCGACGAGACGGACGGTCTGGAAAATTTCCTGGCCGACAGCAGCGACCGGGCGACGGCGGATCGAGTCCTGCGGATCCTCGAACTGCTCGGCGCCGCACAACCCACCGAACCGCACTTCTTCCTGAGCCTGCTCACCACCCACGACGACCACCGGGGCCGCGGGCTGGGCATGGGCCTGCTCGCCGAAAGCCTGAACCGCATCGACGCCCTCGGCGCACCGGCCTACCTGGAGTCGTGCAACCCGGCCAACCACGCCCGCTACGGACGAGCCGGCTTCACCCCGCTCGACACCGTCACCCTCGACACCGGACACGTCGTCACCACGATGTGGCGCCCGGCCCGCAAGAGCTGAACCGAACGCGCCGACCCGAACCGAGCCAACTCGCCCCGGTTCGAGCCGAGTCCACCCCCTCCGGTCCCCCGCGTCGCTCACACCCCGGAAACCTCACGTTTTGCTCAGATGCCGCCCGCCGGCCCCGTTCACCTCCTAGCCTCGTCGCCTACCCGGCGGCCCGGGCAGCACGTGGCATCTCGGCGGTGCGCCGGTGGGTACCGCGGGCCCCGGCCGACGGCCGACCGGAGAGGGGCCCGCGATGACGCACACCGGTGGCGAATCGACCCTCGACGGGCCCGACCCCGTGCTCGCGGACCCGATCCTGCGCTCCACGACCCTGCTCGACGACGTGGCCGGCCGCCACCCGAAGGCGATCTCCTTCGCGACCGGGCGCCCGTACGGAATCACCGCGGCGGGCATGCCGACCGCCGCCGGCCGGGACGCGCTGTGCCGGGTACTGCGGGTGCTGCGCGGCTCGGATCGGGACGTGGTGCTGGCGGTCGCCCCCGCCTACCTCGGACTGACCGACGCGGCCCGGCGGGCCGATGTGCCGGTGCTCCCGGTCGCGGACGGCCCGCGCGGCGTCGACCTGGACGACCTCGCGGCGCAGGTGCACGGCGCCCGCGCGGCCGGCCTGCGCCCACGCGCGCTGTACGTGGTCCCGGACTTCGCCAACCCGTCCGGAATCGGTCTGGACCAGCCCGCCCGGCGAGAACTCCTCTCCACCGCACTGGAGTTGAATCTGCTGCTGCTGGAGGACAACCCGTACGGCCTGATCCACGTCGCCGGCGATCGCCGACCACCGACGCTGGAGGCTCTGGACACCCGCCAACGCGTCGTACACGTCGGCTCGTTCGCCGAGACAGGCCGCCCCGGTCCACTCGGCCGAATCGGCAATCCGGCGCACCTGCTGGACGGCCTCGCCGCCCGGTTCGGCCGCGGTCCGGCCGCGGATCGGGTGCACTGGACCAGCCCGGACGGGGGCTTCCTCGTCGTGCTGACCGTGCCGTTCGTGGCCGACGACGAGTTGGTGGAGTTGTCCGCGCGCGAGTACGGCGTGCTGTGGACGCCGATGGCGCACTTCTACGACCCGGGCATCGGACCCACCCACCGCCTGCGGCTGTCCTGCGGCACGCTCGACCCGGCGACGATCGACCACGGCCTGGACCGCCTCGCGACCCTGGTCGGGGACCGCACCGGAACCCGCATCGGTACCGGCCGGCCCGCCGCGCATCCGGGGCCCGTCACGCGCCCAGGTCACTCCCGAACCGGCGCCAGATAGGGCGCCACCGCAGCGGCAACCGCGGCCGAGCCGAGATAGTTCGTCGCCGGGTGGAAGGCGAACAGGCCGATGCTCTCGGCCAGATCGAGGTCGACCTCCGGGAAGTACGCGGTGAACGGCCGCGGGATCGCCACCGGATCCCCGTGATCGGCCACGTTCACCCAACGACGCACACCGGGGGGACGGCTGCCGGTGCCGTCCGGAATCGGCCGCAAGCGGTGGAAGACCGCGTGCGGGAGGGCCAGCGGCGAGCCGAGGGTGACCAGGAGATCGAGCTCCAACTCGGGATGGGCGTGCAGGGCCTCGTAGGCGACGACCGTGCCGAGCGAGTGCGCGATCACCACGCGCGGCCGGTGCGCGGCGATGCACGCGGCCACCTCCTCACGGGCGGCGATCCGCGCCGGCGCATCCGCCTCCCGCAGGTAAGTGGTCACCTCGCGCACGAACAGCGACATGAATAGGTGGGTCAGCCGCCCGTCGAGCCGAAACCGGACCGCGACGGCCTGGGCGACCTGCCGCAGCGGCACGGTCAGTCGGCCCTGCACGGTCACCGGCGGCAGTTCCAGCGCCGCCATCCGCCACCCGACCATCCGAATCACCTGTCAGCACCGGGAGTTCGTGATCGAGCACGACTCCGGCCACCGCATAGACCTCCGCCCCCGACGCGATGGAGGCGCACAGGGCTCCGGTCCGCACATCCCAACCACCGACCCCGCCCTCGGGCCGTCCGCCGAGGACGACCGCCCGGTCGTCCAGTCGAACGCAGGAGAAGTCGTGAAGGCGTCCGGTGACGATCGATGTGGCCAAGGACTACGCGCCCGTGCCCGACGGTCTCGAATGGTGGACCCGGCACGTCGCGCTCGCCGTGGACTCCGTCGCCGAGGTCGACGCGATGGCCGAGCAGATCCGCCGACACGGGGTCGAGGTCCGGGGCCCGATCGACCACGAGGGCGTCTGGTACTCGGTGTACTGCTTCGACCCCAACGGCGTGCATCTGGAAATCACCCACCAGTCCCGCCCGTTGACCGAGCAGGACGCCGCCGAGGCGCGGACCGCGTTGCACGCCTGGCTCGCCGATCGCGCCGCCGGCGAGCTTCCGGGCTGAGCCGCCCGGATTTCCCGGCCGACCGCCTCTACTCGCCGACCCGGGCATAGCGCAGCATCACGGTACGCGCGTCGAACGTGCGCGAGTCCACCAGGCGCAGCGGATACCGGGTGTCGCCGGGCCGGAAGACCGGCTTGCCACCGCCCAGGATCACCGGGTGCACGAAGATCAGGTACTCGTCGATCAGGCCGAGGCCGGTGAGCGTGTTGGCGAGCTCGGAACCGCCGTTGAGCAGGATGTCCTTGCCGGGCTCGTTCTTGAGTGCGGTGACGTCCTCCGCCAGGTTCTTGCCGATCACCTCGGCGCCCCATTCGGCCCGGTCCAACGTGTTCGAGACGACCACCTTGCGGGTCGCGCGCCAGATCGGCGCGAACCGCAGGTCGTGCGGATCGGTGGAGATCGTCTCGGCGATCGGCCAGTAGCCGGACATCATCTCCCACACCACACGGCCGTACAGGAATGTGTCGGCCCCGTCGTTGAGGATCTGCCCGAAGTCGGACAGCTCCGGTCCCATCATCGGCCAGTCGAATTCTCCGTTCGGGCCCTCGATGTAGCCGTCGAGCGACTGGTGGACCATGTAGAGGATCTTGCGCATTTCGGGGCTCCTGACTGTGCCGGTCTCCGCTGTTCTCACGGGGAGGTCGGAGTCGATCCCCCGTCCTCGACATCTCCGGACGGATTCCCGGAAAAAAGCTCTCGACGAGAGTTCCCCGGCGAACGGCCGGGCAAGCAGGGGGCGGGCGGGCGCCGGTGCGCGCCCCCGTGCGGCGCGCCGGTCACGAGCCGCCCACCGTGCGCGCCGCGCGTATCTCCAAGTAGCGCCGCTCCGGCAGGCTGGTGGTTCGGCGGGCCGCTTCGCGGTACGCCTCCCGGGCCGCCTCGCCGTCGCCGGTCAGTTCGAGCAGGTGACCGCGTACCGCCCAGACCCGGTGATGCTCGGTCATCCGGTCGTCCTCGGCCAGCGTGTCGAGCAACTCCAGGCCGGCTTTCGGGCCGTGCACCATCGCCGTCGCGACACTGCGGTTGAGGGTGACCATCGGGCCCGGCGACAGGTGATCGAGCAGCCGGTACAGCGCGAGGATCTGCGGCCAGTCCGTGTCCTGGGCGTGCGCCGCCTCCGCGTGTACCGCGGCGATCGCGGCCTGAAGCTGGTACGGGCCCGGCGGCCCCCACGTGAGCGCATCGGTGACCAACTCGGTGCCCTCCCGGATCGCCGTCGCGTTCCAGCGGCTCCGATCCTGCTCGGCCAGCGGGATCAGCCCGCCGTCCGCCGCGGTGCGCGCGGCTCGGCGGGCATCGGTCAACAGCATCAGCGCGAGCAACCCGGACACCTCGCCGTCGTCCGGCCGCAACCGGCGCACCGCACGGGTGAGCCGGATCGCCTCGGCGGTCAGGTCGGTGCGGAGCAGGTCCGGGCCAGAGCCGGCCGTGTAGCCCTCGTTGAAGATCAGATAGAGCACGTGCAACACCGCGCCCACCCGCTCCATCGGCTCCGGCCCGGCCGGCGTGCCGAAGCGAGCGCCTGCGGCCTTGATCCGCTGCTTGGCCCGGCTGATCCGCTGCGCCATGGTGCTCTCGGGCACAAGGAACGCGTCGGCGATCTGCGCGGTGGTCAGGCCGCCGACCGCACGTAGCGTCAACGCGACCTGCGAGGCCCCGGTCAGCGCCGGGTGGCAGCACAGGAACAGCAGGGTCAGCGTGTCGTCGCGGTCGCCGGCCGCGGCGTCGTCGGGTGCGGGCGAGACGCACTCGTCGGCCGAAGCCTGCGCGGCGAGCCGCTCCTCGCGGTTGCGTCGGGCCCGCTCGCTGCGCCAGTGGTCGATCAGCCGCCGGTCGGCCACGGTGAGCAGCCAGCCCCACGGACTGTCCGGGACGCCCTCCACGGGCCACTGCACGGTGGCCGCGAGCAGCGCCTCCTGGACCGCGTCCTCGCACGCGTCGAACTGGCCGTGCCGGCGGACGAGCACGCCGAGAACCTGCGGGGTCAGTTCCCGCAGCAGGCCCTCGACGTGCGCGTCCCGGCTCACATCTCCGTCCCTGAACCGGTCATCACCGGGCGGACCTCCATCGCCCAGTAGCGGGCGTCCGGCCAGCGCGCGGCGATCTCGACGGCCCGCTCGGTGCTCTCGCACTCGACCAGCAGATAGCCGGCGAAGTGCTCCTTGGCCTCCACGAACGGTCCGTCCGTGACCGCCGGCACCCCGTCCCGGACCCGCACGGTCCGGGTCTGCGCGGGGTCGGCCAGCGCCTCGCCGCCCAGCAGTTCCCCGGACGCGGTCAGCTCGGCCATCAGCGCGTCGACCTCGCCGAACAGCTCGGTGCGCTCGGCCTCGGAGAGTTCCTCCACGAAGCCGGGGCGGTTGTGGATCAGCAGCATGAACTTCATCGGTGACTCCTGGACGTTCTGGTTCGGTTCGGTCGGGCCGGGTGCCCCGGTCCGACCGGCGCGCCCCGATCGGGTGCTCGGGATCGCTTCGCCGAGTCGCCGGGCGGGCCGCTCGTATCCGGGTCGGAGCGGGTCGACGGTTCTCGACATCCCGGCGGACAGAATGTCGGATCGATCCGCCGCAAACGAGCCCACCCGGCCGTGCCTGCCCCCGAACAACCCCGAACGGCGGCCTCCGACACGCCACCCCCTGCCGCCGCCCGCGCGGCTCAACCTCGGTCTGGGCACGGTCGGCGACCACCTGGCCGTGCTGCGCCGCGCCGACCTGATCACCGGCCTGCGGGTGGGCCGCTCCGTGCACTATCGACGCACCACGCTCGGCGAGGTGTTGGCCGACGGGCGCGGCTGACCCGCCCGACCGTCCCGGCCGGGCGTCGTTCGAGGCCGCCCCGGTCCGTCCCGCCGGCATGCCCGTCCGGCGCCCGCGGGTCGTCAGCCGGTGAGTGCGACCAGGCCCGGGAGGTAGCCCTTGGCCTGGCCCGTGGCCGTCGGGTGGTACGACTCGTCGACCGGCAGCGTCAGCCCGTGCAGCCACTCGTCCGCCGCGCACACCCCGTGCCCCGCAAAGCGGTCCCGGACGTCGGCGAACTCCGCGCCGCCGGCCGCCGCCCGGTGCGCCGTGATGTCCGCCACCACGTCGGCCGCGTCGTCCAGCGCGCGCCGCTTGGCCACGCTCAACCCCAGGAGACAGCTGCCCGTTTCGAACAGGCGCGGATACCCGAGCACCACCAGCCGCGCGTCCGGGGCCTGGCGGCGGATCTGCGCGTAGGTCGCGTCCAGATCGGCCGGCAGCCGGTCGCGCGCGTACGCCGTGGACCTCGCCACCGCGTCCGAGCAGTCCCGGTCGCCGCCGAGCACACAGGTCTCGATCGTGTCCGCGAAGCCGATGTCGTTGCCTCCGACGCTGATCGTCACCAGCGTGGTGTCGCCGGTCACCGCGGACAGTTGCCGGGCGCGCACATCCGCCGTGGTCGCCGAGGAACACGCCACGAACGCGAACTCGGCTGCCGCATGCGCCTGTTGCCACAGCGCGGGGTAGGCGTTCGCGCTGCGCTTGCAGTCGCCGCCGCCTGTGAGGTAGTCGCCCGCGCCGACGCCCGAACTGTACGAGTCGCCCAGCGCCGCGTAGCGCGAGACCGGTGCGGCGGGAGCCGGGTATGCGATGCCTCCGGCGAGCGTGAGGACCGCGGCGGCGGCGATGGACGCGGCGATACGGGACGGCGACGGCACGGGTGGATCTCCTCCGGAACGTGGTCACGTTGTCGGAGGTATCGGTCGGAGCAGGGACCGGCTTGATCGCACTCACCCATGGGAAGGACGGCCCGGCGGGCGCGGCACCGGTGCCTCATCCGCGCGCCGGCACCGGCTGGTGGGTACGGAAGGTCTGGCGGTAGGTCATCGGCGGCACCCCGATGGTGGCGACCAGGTGCCGGCGCAGCAAGGCGCCGGTGCCGAAGCCCGCCCGGTCGGCGATCCGGTCCACGGTCAGGTCGGTGGTCTCCAGGAGCCGGCGGGCGTGTTCGACGCGTTGCCGGGTCAGCCACTGGCCGGGGGTCATGCCCACTTCGTCCCGGAAGCGCCGGGTGAAGGTGCGTACGCTCATCCGCGCGTGCTCGGCCAGTTCGGCCAACGACAGCGGGCGGTGCAGGTGTTCGAGCGCCCAGGCCCGGGTCGCCGGGGTGGTGGCCGAGGACGGCTCCGGCACCGGGCGTTCGATGAACTGGGCCTGGCCGCCCTCGCGCCACGGCGGCGTCAGTGTCGGGCGTGGTCGAGTCGGTCGGCCTGGGCGTCAGCGTCTTCCGGCCCGGCGACGAGGTGTTCGGCATGCCCCGACTGCCGCAGCCGGCCGGTACCTACGCCGAGTTCGTCACCTCGCCGGCCCGGCATCTGGCCCACAAGCCGGTCACGCTGTCGCACGTGGAGGCGGCGGCGCTGCCGGTCGCCGCGCTCACCGCGTGGCAGTCGCTGGTGGACGCGGCCGAGGTACGGCCCGGTCAGCGGGTGCTGATCCACGCGGCGGCCGGTGGTGTGGGCCATTTCGCGGTGCAGATCGCCAAGGCCCGCGGCGCGTATGTGATCGGTACCGCCCGCGCGGCCAGGCACGAGTTGTTGCGCAAGCTCGGTGCGGACGAGCTGATCGACTACACGAGCGTCGACTTCGCCGAGGTGGTGCGCGACGTGGACGTCGTGCTGGACACCATCGGCGGCGAGTACGGGCCGCGCTCGCTGCGGACGTTGCGGCCGGGCGGGCTGCTGGTCTCGCTGGCGTCGCCGGCGGAGGTGGAGTTGGTGCCGGTGGCGGAGGCGGCGGGGCTGCGGGCGGGGTTCACCATCGTCGAACCGGATCAGGGCGGGTTGAACACCATCGCGGCGCTGGCCGAGGCGGGCCTGCTGCGGCCGGTGATCGACGCGGTGCTGCCGCTGGAGCAGGCGGGCAGGGCGCACGAGTTGGGCGAGCGCGGGCGCACGTGCGGAAAGATCGTGCTGACCGTGGTGGAGTAGCGCGATCACCCGGGCCCTGCCGCGGGCCGGACTCGGCGCGGCGTCCGAGGCGTGGCGGGCCCACGGATGTCCGTGGCGCGAGCACGGCGCCGCCGCCGATTCCCGGCCCGCCGACCAGACTTGACGAGCCGGCCAACCCGCGTTCGCCGATACGTCGCTCGGCGCCACTACACACATGTCCATGACCTCAGTGGACAGAAGGACCCTCCTGCGCACCGGCTCCGTCGTCGGCGCGGGCCTGGCGATCACCCCCGTGGTGGGCGCCGCCTCGGCCTCGGCCTCGACATCGAACGCGCCGGCCTATGTGGCCTCCGGCCGACCGAGCCTGAGTCACGGCGTGCAGAGCGGCGACGCCACCGCGTCCTCGGCGATCGTGTGGGGCCGCGCCGATCGACCCGGTCGGCTGATAGTCGAATACGGCACCCGGCCCGACCTGCGCGACGCGCACCGCGTGCGGGGTCCGTGGCTGACCCCGGACGGCGACCTCACCGGGCGGGTGCGGCTGCGCGATCTGCCGTCCGGACGGCGAATCCACTACCGCGTCCGGGTCGAGGGCGAGCGCGGTGCGGCCGGCGAGGCGGTGACCGGTTCGCTGCTGACCGCGCCGAGCGAGCGCAGCCGCTCCGGCGTGCGGTTCGTGTGGTCCGGCGACACCGTCGGCCAGGGTTGGGGCAGCAACCCGGACATCGGCGGCATGACGATCTTCGAGCAGATGCGCCGGCTGCATCCGGACTTCTTCCTCAACAGCGGCGACACGGTCTACTCGGACGGCCCGCTCGTGGAGAGCGTCCCGCTGCCCGACGGCCGGATCTGGCACAACGTGGTCACCCCGGAGAAGTCCAAGGTCGCCGAGTCGCTGACCGAGTACCGGGGCCAGTTCGCGTACAACCTGCTCGACCGCAACTACCGCGCGTTCGCCGCCGAAGTCGCCCAGATCAACCAGTGGGACGACCACGAGGTGCGCAACAACTGGTATCCGGGCCAGATCCTGGAGGACGCCCGCTACACCGAGAAGCGTGTCGACGTGCTCGCCGCGCGCGCCGGGCAGGCGTTCCGCGAGTGGGTGCCGATCGGTGACGACCGGGTCTACCGCAAGTTGTCCTACGGCCGGCACCTGGACGTGTTCGTCCTGGACATGCGCACCTACAAGGACCCCAACGACGACAACCGCTACGCCGATCCCAAGCGCGGATTGCTCGGCGACCGGCAGCGCCAGTGGCTGATCGAGGGCCTGTCACAGAGCCGGGCCACCTGGAAGGTGATCGCCAACGACCTGCCGCTGGGCCTGGTGGTGCCGGACGGCGCCGCCGCGCAGGAGGGCGTCGCGCAGGGCGACCCCGGCAAGCCGCTGGGTCGCGAGATGGAGTTCGCCACGATCCTGCGCACGGCGCAGCGGCGCGGCGTGCGCGGCATCGTGTTCCTGACCGCCGACGTGCACTACACCGCGGCGCACCACTACGACCCGTCCCGGGCGGCGTTCCAGGACTTCGACCCGTTCTGGGAGTTCGTCTCGGGTCCGCTGAACGCGGGCGCGTTCGGTCCCAACGCGCTGGACGGCACGTTCGGTCCCAGGGCCGAGTTCGTGCACGCTCCGCCGCGCGCGAACTACTCGCCTCTGGAGGGCTTCCAACACTTCGGCGAGGTCGAGATCGACGGCCCCTCGGGCAACCTGACGGTCAATCTGCGCGACGGCGCCTCCACCGTGCTGTGGAGCAGGACGCTGCGCCCGGTGCGCTGACCCTACGGCCGCACCCGCCGGAACCGGAGGCCCTCGTCGGCGGACGAGGGCCTTCGCGCGTGGGCAGCCGGGCCGCGCGGCACAGAACCTGCTCGCGGCCTCCGGTGGGGCGGTGGCGGGCGAAACATCCATCAGTACCCGAAAAAGCGCGACAAAGATCGTTCGAGGCTTCGAATATGCTCCGCCACCGGTTGCCCCTCGGGGGTCGACGCACAGATCGAAGCGAGGCATACGCATGGACACGACACGCCGGAATCCGCTCCCCGACGAACCGTCCCGACGCCCGGCCGGCGCACGCGCCTTTCGCACCGTGGTGCCCGCCGTCACCGCGTGCCTGGTGCTCGGCGCGTGCGGCGGGGGCGACGACAAGGCGGCCGAGAATCCGGACACCTCCACCGTCGCGCCCAAGGGCGGCGGAACGTTGACCG
Source organism: Embleya sp. NPDC005575 (assembly GCF_040605455.1). Classification (NCBI taxonomy): domain Bacteria; kingdom Bacillati; phylum Actinomycetota; class Actinomycetes; order Kitasatosporales; family Streptomycetaceae; genus Embleya; species Embleya sp. NPDC005575. Next base: position 28,343 of record NZ_JBEXCV010000086.1, read on the forward strand.
TGGCGATGGCGAGCGACATGCGCTCGATGGACCCGTTCGGCGCGCTGAGCAACTCGTACACCGACAACAGCCGGCTCAACGCGGTCTACGACTCACTGTTCTGGCACGAGGCCAAGACCGGCAAGGTGATGCCGCAGATCGGCGAGAGCCTGACCCCGGACCCGGGCAACGCGTCCTGGACGCTCAAAATCAAGCCGAACGTGAAGTTCTCCGACGGCACCCCCTACGACGCGGCGGCGGTGAAGTTCACCTGGGACGAGCACGCCGCGCCGGCGCGCAAGTCGTACCAGGCCGGCACGATCGCGGCGGTCAAGACGACCGAGGTGGTCGACCCCACGACCCTCAAGATCACGCTGACCGGCCCGAACGCCAACTTCGACCACATCGTCGCCTCCAACCTGTCCTTCATCGTCTCGCCCACCGCGTACAAGAAGGATTCGGCCGGCTTCGCCCGCAACCCGGTCGGCGCGGGTCCGTACACGTTCAAGGAGTGGACCAACGGCGACCACATGACCTTCGTCAAGAACCCCGGCTACTGGCAGGGGGCGGGCAAGCCCTACGCCGACACCGTGGTGTTCAAGATCATCCAGGACAGCACCCAGGCCCTGGAGACGGTCTTCTCCGGCGGCGCCGATCTGAAGGTCTCGGTCAACGCGGAGGACCCGGTCAAGGCCAAGCAGAAGGGCCTGGAGACCAAGACCGTCACGATCATCGGCGGCGAGTCGCTCTACTTCAACAACAAGCGTGCTCCCTTCGACGACGTGCGCGCCCGTCGCGCGGTGCAGCTCGCGCTGGACGCGAACGAGGTGAACAAGATCTCCTTCAGCGGCAATGGCACGCCCACGCACAGCATCTTCCCGCCGGACAGCCCGCTGGTGGAGGCCGGCACCGAGACCGTGCAGCGCACCGACCGTGCGGAGGCACAGCGGCTGCTGAACGAGTTGGAGGCCGAGGGCAAGCCGCTGAACTTCACGTATTCGATACCGCAGAACGCGAACGCGCAGCGGACCGCCGAATACATCATGACCTCGCTCCAGGGGCTGAAGAACGTCACGGTCAAGATCGCACCGATGCCGATCGCCGCGTTCCAGACCGACATCGTGATCAACAAGAACTACCAGGCCGCGATGTTCAGCTACTACCTCTCGGACGCCGAGCCCGGGCTGTACGTGAACCTCTACAGCACCAGCCCGAACAACTACCTGCTGTACGCCAACCCCACGGTGGACCAGAACCTGGACAAGGCCCGGACCACCAACGACCCGGCCCAGCGCAAGGCCGCGTACACGGCGGTCGCCGCGCAGCTCAAGCAGGACGCGCCGCTGTGGACCTACCAGTCCTCGGTGGTGACCGGGTTCCACCGGTCGACGGTGGTGGGCATGGTGCTGACCAACGACGGCATGGTGCTGATGGACCGGATCGGCCTCAAGGGCTGATCGGGGCCGAACCCCGGGTCGCGAACTCGTAGGCTCGCGACTCGGGGGGGAGGATGGGGACTTGAGTCTCCACCGGGTGGAGACGACAGGGTGGTGGGCGCGTGCCATCCGCCCACCACCCTCGATCAGCAGACCCCGATCAACGAATCGGCGCCGTGCCGGTTCAGCCGACCAGGACGCCCTCCCGGTCGCCGTCGCCGCCGGCCTTGGGCTCGTCCTCGTCCGGGTGCTGCGCGAGCTTGCTCGGCCACCAGATCTTGCGACCGATGTCCAGGCCCAGCGCGGTGACCAGGACCGAGCGCACAATGAAGGTGTCCAGCAACACGCCCAGCGCGACGGTGAAGCCCATCTCGGCGAACGCGACGATCGGCAACGTGCCGAGCACCGCGAACGTGGCCGCCAGCACCAGGCCGGCCGAGGTGATCACGCCACCGGTCGCGGACAGACCGATCAGCACGCCGCGCCTGGTCCCGTGCTTCTTCGACTCCTCGTGCACCCGACTCATCAGGAACACGTTGTAGTCGATGCCCAGGGCCACCAGGAAGACGAACACGAACAGCGGGAAGCCCACGTCGGTGCCCTCGAAGCCGAGCAGGTGCTCGAAGGTGAACACGCTGATGCCCAGCGCCGCGGCGAAGGACAACACCACGGTGGCGATCAGCACCAGCGGTGCGATCACCGCCCGCAGCAGCAGCCCGAGCACGATCAGCACCACGAGCAGGATGAGCGGGATGATCACCTTGTCGTCGTGCTCGGACGCCTTGGCGACGTCCATCTGGGTCGCGGTGCCGCCGCCGACCTTGGCCGCGCCGTCCGGGACCGCGTGCAGCGCGGTGCGAACCCGCTTGACGGTGTCCTTGGCCGCCGCCGAGTCGGGCGACGCGCTCATCACGCCCTCGATCTGCACCCGCCCGTTGGCCGCGCCGGTCCGGCGGACCCCCTCGGGAGCGATCCCGGGGGTCGTCTGGAGCGTCTGCATCAGCGCGGTCGCGGCCGACTCACGGCCGATCACCACGATCGGGTCCCCGGAGCCCGCCGGGAAGTAGCGCTCGGAGATCTCCTGGCCGGTGATCGACTGCGGCTTGTCGGTGAACGAATCCTTGTTGGCGATGCCGTCACCGTTGAGGTTGGTCAGGCCGATGGTCATCACGCCGAGGATGACCGCGGTCACGATCCACACCAGGCGCGGGCCGCGGGCGATCTGCCGGCCGACCTTGGCCCAGATGCCGTTCTCGTCGTGCGTGATCGCGTCCGGCTCGTAGGCCGGGCGGACCGGCCAGAACACCCAGCGGCCGACGATCACGAGCAGCGCGGGCAGCAGCGTGGTCATCGCGATCAGGCCGACCACCACACCGAGCGCGCAGACCGGGCCCAGGCCCTTGGTGGACTGCATCTCCGCGGCCATCAGGCACAACATGCCGACGCCGACCGTCGCTGCGCTGGCCACGATCGCCGGTCCGGCGCGGAACAGCGCCGCCGCCATCGCCTCGTGCCGGTCCTCGTACCGATGCAGTTCCTCGCGGTAGCGGGCGATCAGCAGCAACGCGTAGTCGGTGCCCGCGCCGAAGATCAACACGGTCAGGATCGCCGCGCTCTGGCCGTTGACGACCAGGCCGGCCTTGGTGAACACGTACACCACGGCCTGCGCGGTGAACAGCGCCGCGACCGCCGAGATCACCGGGAGCAGCCACAACACCGGGCTGCGGTAGGTGAACAGCAGGATCAGCACGACCACGCCGAGGGTCGCGTACAGCAGCGTTCCGTCGATGCCCTCGAACGCGGCGGCCTGGTCCGCGCCGAGCCCGGCCGGGCCGGTGACGTACGACTTGAGCCCGTCCGGGTTGTCCTTCAGGCTCTCCTCGAGCGCGTCGACCGCGTCACCGAGGTCGTTCCAGCCACCGGCCTTGATGGTGATCGGAACCAGGACCTGCGCGGCCTTGTTCTGCGGATCGAACCGCGCGTCCTCGACCTTGTTCGTGACGCCCTTGGCGGTGCCGAACTTGGCCCGGTCGTCGGCGATCGCCTTCGTGTCGTCCGGCGTCAGGCCGGAGGTGCGCTCGTAGACCACGACGGCGGGCACCGTCGTGTCCGGGCGGAAGTCCTTCTGTTCGTTGATCACCTTCGTGGACTCGGCCTCGGCGGGCAGCCACGACGAGACCTCGTTGTTCTGAGCGTCGGTCAGCTTGGCCGAAAGCGGTGCTGCCGCAACGAGCAACACCAACCACAAGGCCAGCACGACCCACTTGGATCGACGCCCGCACGGCAACGCCGCAAGCGCCTTGATCCGGTTCATGTGTTTCCCCCAGCTGATGGGCTGATTCCAAGGAAGCAGCGGTCGATCGACAACATGGAGTCAGCTCTACGCCGGCTCCGTGACCGGGCGATCGAGACTGTCCACGACCCCTCCCGGAGCCAACCGGTCGGTGTCGAAATTTCTGTGTTTCTACAGGAGTTCAGACTGCACGGCGCCCCGAAACTCATCGCTTGCCGGCAGTCCGACGGCGGATTGTCCCTGATGGACAGTCCCACCGTCCACCGATTAACCCCCAGTTGGGCACAGGGCGGGTTAATACATCGTGAACTCGCTGAATTGGGAGGGCATATCGGCGGCAGAACGACGGCGCGGGCTCGCTCTCGCGCCGTCGATCACCGCCGGCCGGCCCATCCGGTCAGGCGTCTTCGGCCGCAGTCGCCCCTCCCCCGTCGTGCTTCGGATTCCGGGGCAGCACAGCCAGGCCGTCCAGGAACCGTTCGAGGACGAACTCGAAGCGTTCGTCGATGTGCGGCCCGGTGAGCTCGCGCGCCGTCGCCACCAGGTGCGGGTAGGTGTCCGCCGGGAAGGCCGCGATCGCGTCACCGATCGCGGTCACCGCCTCGCGGACGGGCACCCCGGCGACCACCGCCGCCGATACCGGTCGTTGCTCGCCGTACACGAACCCGGTCACCAGCGTACCGAGGCCGTAGGTGATGTACGCCGCGTCCTGCCGGCCGAACCCGGCCCGGTCCAGCATGGCGAGCTGATGCTCCATCACCGCGGCCATCCCGGGGCCGGACGGGAAGCGGCCTATCAACACCCGCACGGAGTCCCGCCTGTGGTTCAGGAACCCGCGGAACGCCCAGGCCAGTTCGCGCAGTTCGACCCGCCAGTCGCCGCGGATCGGCGGTAGTGCGGGGACGCCGATCCCGAGTAGTCCATCGGCGAGCAGGTCGAGCAGTTCCTCCTTGTCCCGCACGTGCCAGTACAGCGACGGCGCCCGCACGCCGAGTTCGGCCGCCACCGAGCGCATCGACAGCGCGTCGAGGCCGTCGCGCTCCAGCACGACCAGTCCCGCCCGGACCAACGCGTCGAGCGTCACCGCCGGCCGCCGTCGCGCGCCGTCCGTCGGCGCCCGGCCCTTGCCCGTCATGCCCACTCCTTGTCGTCGACCCCGGCGGGTGTCGCCGCCGACCCGGTCGGGTCCATCCTCCTTCGGATTCAGGTCATTCCTCTTCCGCATTCGGATCACGTCCGCCCCCGGACCCGGTCAATCCTCTTGCGTCGATGCCCGACGAAGTGCAATCTAACACCGTTAGATAGTGACTAACACTGTTAGGGAGCGACCATGGCGCACGATTCCCTGGGACCGATACCGGGACCCGAACCCCCCTCCGCCACGCCGGGCCACCCCACCCGGACCGCATCGACGCAGGTCGGTGCGCCGCGCAAGGGGCTGATTCTGGCCACACTGTGCGTCGCGCTGTTCGTGGCCATGCTCGACAACGTCGTGGTGTCCAACGCGCTGCCCAGCATCGACCGCGACCTCGGCGCGGGGGTCAGCGGACTGCAATGGGTGATGGAGGGCTACAGCCTGGTCTTCGCCGCACTGCTGCTGACCGGCGGCACCCTGGGTGACCGGTACGGCCGGCGTCTGGTGTTCCTGATCGGCCTCGGCGTGTTCACGGCAGGCTCCATCGCCTGCGCACTGGCCGGTTCGCTGACGGCCCTGATCGCCGGACGCGCGGTCCAGGGTGTGGGCGGCGCGCTCTTGTTGCCCGGCAGCATGTCGATCATTCGACACGTGTTCACCGACGACCGGGAGCGGGCCCGCGCCATCGGCATCTGGTCGGGGGTCTCCGGCGCCGGGCTCGCGCTCGGCCCGGCCATCGGCGGCCCGCTGGTGGACACGTTCGGGTGGGCGAGCGTGTTCTGGATCAACGTGCCGGTCGGCATCGCCGGGATCGTGATCGGCGCCTGGGTTCTCCCCGAATTCGCGGAACGCCGCGGTCGCTTCGACGTGCCGGGACTGCTTCTGGGCGTACCGGCCGTCGGCGCGCTGGTGTTCGCGCTGATCGAGGGCCCGGCGCAGGGCTGGACCTCGGCCCGCGTGCTCGGCGCCGCCGCACTGGCCGTGGTCGCGCTGATCGCCTTCGTGTGTGTCGAACTGCGGGTCGACCAACCGATGCTCGACCTCGGCTTCCTGCGCGACAGGGTGATCGGTGCCGCCATGTGGGGCGGCTTCGCGGTGAGCTTCGGGATGTTCGGCGCGTTGTTCTTCCTCGGCCTGTACATGCAGGACGTGCTCGGGTACACGCCCACCGAGGCGGGTTTCGCGTCGTTGCCGTCCACGCTGGCGATCATGATCGCGGCGCCGATCTCCGGGCAGTTGGCAGGCCGGATCGGGCCGCGCGTGCCGCTCGTGGCCGGGTTGACCCTGTGCGGCGTCGCGCTGGGCGGACTCTCCTGCTACGGCAAGGACGTGTCCTACCCGGAATTCTTCTGGGTGTTGCCGTTCCTCGGCGCGGGCATGGGGTTGTGCTTCACGCCGATCTCGGTCGCGGTGATGTCGCGGGTCGAACCGGCCCGGGCCGGCATGGCCTCGGCGGTCACCAACACCGCCCGCGAATTGGGCGGCGTGGTTGGTATAGCCGCACTCGGCGCGGTGCTCACCGGGCGCCTGTCGAGCCGGTTGACCGAGCTGTTGGCCGACGCGCGGGTCCCGGCGGACGACGCGCGCCGGATCGTCGACGCCAGTACCTCGGGCGGTGGAGGCGGGATCGGGCACCTGGACGGTGCGCCGCCGGCGGTCCGCGAGGCCGCGACGACGGCGTTCATGGACGGCCTGCATCCGGCGCTGTGGACCGGGTCGGCGATGTTGCTCGGGTCGGCCGTGCTGGTGGCGTGGCTGATGCGGGATCGGCCCCGGGCGGCGGTGGGCGACGAAGCGGACGCGGCGTTGGCGAAGGTCGCGGTCTGAGCGGGCGGGTGCGGTGGCTCGACGGCCGCGGCGGCCGAGTGGCCGACGCCGGGAACGGGCTTGCTCGGGGCGCCCGTTCCCGGCTGTGCGGCCGGTGCGTGTCAGCGTTCGGGCTCCGGGCCCAGGACGGGTTTGACGTCCAGGATCGGGGTGCCGTCGATCGCTTCGAGGTTGCGCACGTGCAGCCTGAGGTCGTCGACCTCGGTGATGACGATCCGGTGCAGTCCGATCGGGTTCGGCCGGTCCGGCGAGCGGGTGCTGAACACGCCGGTGGCCGGCCGCTCCCGGTCGCCGCGCGGATGCACGCTCAGCACGTCGCGGCCCGCCCGGTCCAGCCAGGTCAGCAGGACGACCTCGTCGCCCGCGCGCAGGTCGCCGAGTCCCGCGCGCACCTCCTCCTCGAAGACCAGCCACGCGTCGGGCGCCCCCTCGTCGGCCTGACGAGGTGCCGAACTCCGGTCCACGAGCGCCGATTCGACGATGCCGATGGGTCGCACCGTGTACACGTCCCGAGTCACCGGGACCACCTCCTCATTGCGACCCGCCGGCCCTACCGCCGACGGCTCGTCGCTCAGTAGAGGCTCATCATCGCGCTTCGCACCTCGCGCAGTGTCGAGTCGGCCACCGCGTTCGCCCGCTCATTGCCCGCGTGCAGGATGCGCCGGACCTGGCCGAGGTCGCGCGCGTACTCGGCTCGACGCGCCCGAATCGGGGCCAGGAACTCGTTGACCGCCTCGGTGACGGTGCGCTTGAGCGCGGCGGCGCCCGCCGTACCGATCTCCTCCGCGACCCGGTGTGGGTCCCGTCCCTGACACAGTGCGGCCAGCAGGACCAGGCCGGAGACCTCCGGACGGGTCTCGGGGTCGTAGGTGATGTGCCGGTCGGCGTCGGTTTTGGCACCCCGGATCAGCTTGGCCGTCTCGTCCGCCGTGGCCGCGAGCGCGATCGAGTTGCCTCGGCTCTTGCTCATCTTGGTGCCGTCGGTGCCGAGCAGCAGCGGGGCGGCCGACAGCAGCGCCTCGGGCTCGGGGAAGACGGGTCGCCCGCCCGCCGGGTAGCGGTCGTTGAATCGGCGGGCGATGGTGCGGGTGAGCTCCAGATGCGGCAACTGGTCCTGGCCGACCGGGACCAGATTGCCCTTGCAGAACAGGATGTCGGCCGCCTGGTGCGCGGGATAGGTGAACATCAACCCGCTGACGGCGGCCTGTCGCGAGTGCGCGATCTCGTCCTTGACGGTCGGATTGCGGCCCAACTCGGCGACCGAGACCAGGCTGAGGAACGGCAGCAGCAGCTGGTTGAGCGCCGGGATCGCGCTGTGCGTGAAGATCGTGGTCCGGTCCGGGTCGATCCCGACGGCCAGGTAGTCGAGCAGCAGGCCCTCGACGTACTCGACCAGGCGGTCCGCGACGTCGCGATCGGTGAGCACCTGGTAGTCGGCGATGATCAGGTATTGCTCGACGCCGAGGTTCTGCAGGCGCACCCGGTTGTGCAGGGTGCCGAAGTAGTGGCCCAGATGCAGGCGTCCCGTCGGGCGGTCGCCGGTGAGTACGCGAAAAGCCCCGGGTTCGCGACGAATCCGCTCTTCGAGCACCAGACTCCGGGCCTGCGCGGCGCTCGTCCCGATCGGATCCGTCGCATCGATCGGGTCCGCCGGGGTGGCCGGTGCCGCGGTCATGACACTCGCGTCGGCCGTGCTGTTCGGTGTGCCGTTCATGATCTCTCCCCTGGTCGATAGGTCGGTCGCCGTCCGACGGCACCGCCCTGAACCAGGGCACAAAAAAGGGCCGTCCGTCCGAACGACCCATGCGCAAATGGCGGTCGCTCCTAAGTGGAGCGCCACCAACTCAGACCCCCTGCACACAACATCTCCCCACCATACCGCCCCCACCCTCCGACGACGACAGACCCACCCGGCCGACCCACCGACGACCACCGGCCGACCCGGTTGCCGGCGCGATCGCGCCCCTGATGGGGTGGCGGCCGTCGGCGTCGGAGCGTGCCGGCCCGAAAGGGGTTCGGCTGCACGGTCGCGTCGGGATTCGCGCCGGGCGAAGGCGGGTTCGTCCGGGCCGGTGCCGACGATCAGGCAACTCCCCTGCTCCCGCGTGCGATCACCGGCTGCGGACCGGCGATCGAGCGGGATACCCCCGGACCGAAATGAAGAGCCCTGCGGAGAGCCTTTGGGGAGGTCTCCGCGGCGCGGCGGGCGAGGCGGGACGTGGCGGCTTCGCCGCGCTCCGCCTCGTCGGGCCGAGTCGGGCCGAGTCGGGTCGGACCGGGTTGGACCGGGTCGGACCGGGTCGCACTCACTCCCGTCGGACCTTCCCCGAACGGCGAAAGCAAGCCGCGGGCCCGCCCGCGCGGCACCCCGCACCGGCCCTTGAGCGCTTGCGCACAATTGCCGTGTTTTCCGACACGGTCCCCCGAAATCCTGTTTTCTTTCCGCCCCCGACCACCCCCGCCAGGCCCCTCATCTGCGGGGCTTCCACCGAAAACGCCCCATCGCCCTTCCAGAGGGCGCTACCGTCGCCTATAAGGACCCGATGCCCACAGGCTCGATCCGTCCACGCTGCCGACCCCGGGCGGCGGGTCCGGAACACCCGCCAGGAAAGGCCCACCGCCGTGCCGCACCCACTGCTCGACGCCATCGACACCGCGCAGGATCCCGCCGATTTCCTGCGCTCGATCGGAACCGTGCACACGACCTTCGGCGATCAGGACTCGGGTGCGGTCTCCTACGGTGTGCACGCCGAGGGGAACTGGTTCGTCAAGACCGGCCCCAATGCCGCGTCCGCCCTGTGCCTGCGTCGCGCGATCGACCTGCACGCGCATGTCCGGCATCCGGCGATCGTGCCGGTGCTGCACTCGTTCAGCGCCAACGGCATCCCCGTGACGGTGGGGCCGTGGCGCGCGGGCGAGGTGCTGTATCACTCGACGGTCAAGCGCGCGGGCAAACAATTGCGCACCGGCGCGGCCTCGCCGCTCGCCCGCTTTCGCGCGCTGCCGCTGGACGATGTGCACGCGGCGCTGGACGCGATCCTCGACGCGCACCGCCTGATCGACGCGGCCGGCTACGTCGGGGTGGACTGGTACGACGGCTGCGTGCTGTACGACTTCGCCGCCCGCCGGGTGCACCTGATCGATCTGGACGAGTACCGCAGCGCGCCGTTCGTGCTGGACACCGCCCGGCTGTCCGGGTCCACCCGCTACATGCCGCCCGAGCACAGCCGCCGCGGCGCGCTGGTCACGCGGGCGGGCACCGTGTTCCTACTCGGCCGCACCCTGCGCCTGCTGCTGGACGCGGGCGACGAGGAGCGGGCCTGGCGCGGCACGCTGGCCCAACTCGCCGTGGTCGAGCGGGCGACCCGGCGCGACCCGGCCGAGCGCTACCCGAACGTCACCGAACTCTTCGACGCGTGGTGCGCGGTCGCGCCCGCGGGCCTGCTCTCCGGCAGCCGGCGGATCTGACCCGCACAACACACCGGGCGGCCGTACTCAGCGCCCGGCCCGCCGAACAGGTCGTCGCGAGCCTCGTCGAGCGCGGTCGGCACGGCGCCGTCCAGTACGGTTCAGACGGCGGTCCTGGCCACGGTCGGCGCGACCCTGGTCGCCACCGCGCACTCCCCGCTGCCCGCCGAGCTCGGCTTCGCGCTGCTCGGCGTGGGTGTGTCCGCCGTCCTGCCACTCACCTTCGCCGCGGCCGGCCGTACCGCCTCGAACGCGCCGCAAAACGCACCGCAGGCGGCGAACGTCCCCGGGGCGGGCCGGGTCCGGGGTCACCGGCGCCGACCCGGCCCCGC
>NZ_JBEXCV010000087.1:0-38608 GCF_040605455.1 Embleya sp. NPDC005575
ACCACCTGGAACATCTGGAACGGCATCCGCGCCGCCCTCTCCACCGCCGCCGCCGTCGCCATGCTCAAAGCCCTCCGCCTCCACCGCCGCAACCGTGTCTGAGCAGTGGACCACGCCCAACAGGTCTCCATGGACGGCCACGCGACGCGGAAGCACACGCCGGACGGGGATAGCCCGGCATGGCGTGTCGACCCGACGGTCGTGAGGACGCCAGGGACCGGAAAGACGGCGTCGACGACCGGTCGTCGACGCCTCGGGCGACGGACGGACGAGCATCGTCTCCTATCCTCGGTACCCCATCGCGTCAGCGGTCTCGTGGATGGGGCCCGTCACCACAGGGATTTCCGTGTTCCTCCTGGTCGCCAACACCGCGCCGCTCAAGATCAACACGAACGACGCCCCGATCGCCCACGTGAACTTCTCGTCCAGGATCAACACCCCCGCCGCCACCGCGACCGCAGGGTTGACGTACGTGATCACGGTGGCTCGCGCCGCCCCCACCTCGCGCACCAGCTCGAAGAAGATCACCATCGCGATCGCGGTGCATACCAGCGCCAGCACGCCCAGCGCGCCGAGTGCCTTCCCATCGGGCACATGCGAAGGCCACTGCGCGGCGGCCAACGGTAGGTACACCAACGCCGTACATCCCAGACAGACCGCCGTCATCGGCAGACTCGGCACGTCCTTGAGCTTGCGCTCCGCCACCAGCGCCGCCCCGGCGTAGCACAGGGCGGTCGCCAACACCTCCACCGCCGCCCACGGGTCCCCGCCCCCGAGCGTCGGTCCGGCCAGTACCGCGACCCCGCCGAACCCGATCGCGAGCCCGGCCCAGCGCACCGGCCCCATCCGCTCCGTACCGCCGGTCAGGTACACCAGCACGGCCCCGAAGATCGGCACGGACGCGATCAACAGCCCGGCCGTCGAGCTGGACAACCGCCGCTCGGCGTCCGAAAGCATCCACCACGGCCCGACGAACTCGGTTACCGCGAACACGGCCAGCGGCCACCCGTACGGCGTCAGTTCCCGCATCCCCCCGCTCCGCAACGCGAACGGCAACAGCATCAGCGCGGCCATCCCGGTACGCGCGAACACCAGCACCCCCGGCGACACCTCGTCCACCGCCACCTTGATCAACAGATACGGCATCCCCCAGATCACGCACATGCACGCGAACAACAACGCCCCGCGACGACTCATGGCCGTCTCCTCTCGGTCGCTTGATCGAAGAACGGTGTCGGAGGACTCGCGAGAGAGGCGCCCGTCATCGATTTCGGGTGCGGCACAGCCGCGATCGGGACGTCGAACGGTGCGACACCGGACTGTGTAGCCTCGCTGACGAGGAACTTTCGCAGGGGTGGCCGGGCCGTCCGTGTCCGACGGGGTGTGACCCCGCTGCCTTTGGCGGCACTGTTGCGCCTCTCGGTAGGCTCGCCGTCGTACCCTCTGCGCCGGAAGAGGGCGCCCGTGCATGCGGGCGCGGTTCGGCCCCCGGATCGATCACGCGGCGTCGAGAAGGATCTTCAGGAGTTCGCCCGGCGCATCGCGCATGACGTTGTGGCCGGAAGCCACACTGTGCACGTGCCATGCGGGATCGTTCGACAGTCGCCGATGCACGGCCTGGAAAGGCGATCCCCCTTCCCAGTCGGTCGCGTACACGAAGTCCCGACGCTCGAACCGGTCGAGGCCGCCCTCGAGACGCACTGCCTGCATCAGCGACGCCAACGGGTGTGGTGTGGCCCGTGGATCGAAGAACGGCAGTGGCTCGCTGGTGTAGCCGTCACGGCCGACGCCGCCGAGGTACCACTCGCGTTCCCGGTCGGTCACCAGGGACCAACAGGATTCGCCGTCACGCGGCAGGAGAGCGTCGACGTACACGAGTCCTCGCACACGGTGCGGGGCACGGTCGGCGGCACCGGTGATCACCATTCCCCCGTAGCTGTGCCCGACGAGTACGGCGTCGGCGATCTGCTCGTCCTCCAGGAGGTTGACCACATCCTGAATGTGGGTGTCGAGGTTGACCGAGGCGGTCAACAGGTGCTTTCGGTCGCCGACACCGGTCAGGGTCAGGGCGTACGCCTGGTGGCCGTGTTCGCGAATGCCTCGGGCCAGGGGTTGGAAGGTCCAGGCGCCATGCCAGGCGCCGGGGATCAGGACAAAAGTGGTCACAGAAGTCTCCGAGGTTGCCGCGATGAGTGATGCCGGGAGTCAATCGACGGTGAGAACGATCTTTCCGACGGTGTGACCGCTCTGGCTGAGTTCGTGGGCCTTCGCCGCGAGTTCCAGGGGCAGCACCGCGTCGATGTGCGGGCGCAGCCGGTCGGTCTCGACGAGCGCGGCGATCTCGCGCATCCCGGCCTGGTCGGCTTCGACGATGAGAAAGGCGGCACGGCGGCCCAGTGGCCGTGCCTGATCGGCCAGATATGCCTCCGCCGGTGAGGCGAGTGATACGAGGATGCCGCCCTCGGCCAAGGTGTCCAGCGAACGGGGCCCGTAGGTACCGCCGATGGTGTCGAGGACGACATCCATCTCACGGGCCCGCGTGGTGAAGTCGGTCAGGGTGTAGTCAACGGTCTCGTCGATGCCCAACTCGCGCAGGAAGCCGTGTCGGGCGGAGCGGGCCGTGCCGATGACGTACGCGCCACGGGCTTTGGCGATCTGGACGGCGAGATGGCCGACGCCGCCGGCCGCGGCGTGGATCAACACCCGGTTCCCGGGTCCCACGCTCGCGGTGTCGATCAGGGACTGCCATGCGGTGAGCGCGGCCAACGGCAATGCCGCGGCTTCCACGTGGGAGATGCCGGGCGGTTTGGGCACCAGGTGGCGCGCGGGCGAGGTGACGTATTCGGCATAGGTGCCTGCCGGGCGCGGGTGCCGCGGAAGGCCGAAGACCTCGGCGCCGGGGGCAAGGGTGGTCACTCCCGGCCCTACTTCCTCGACGACGCCGGAGACATCCCAGCCCAGCCGTACCGGTGTGTGGCCTCCCGCCAACCCCCCGGATGCGCGATGCCAGGCGTCGGTCGGGTTGACGCCGGCCGCGTGCACTCGCACGAGTACTTCGGCGGGTCCGGGGACGGGCCGCTCGACCTCGATGAGCTTCAACACCTCGGGCCCCCCGAATGAGTCCTGGCCGATGGCTCGCATCGTCATCGTGTTCCTTCCTGTGGTGATCGTCCGCGGTAGGACGTCTCTTGGTGTGGCGGGCGGAACGGCGATACGCCGTGTCAGGCCGGCCGGTAGTGCAGGTGCACCACGCCGGCGCAGGCGTGCGTCACCTCGACCAAGGCGAGCGGGATGCGCTCACCGTTGGTGGGGAACAGTCGTCGCCCCGCACCCACTACGATCGGGTGCATCAGCAGGTGCAGATCGTCGAGGAGGCCGACCCGCAGTAGGGAGCGGGTCAGCGTGATGCTGCCGGAGACGTCGATGTCACTGCCGGGTTGCCGCTTGAGCACGGCCAAGCCGGCGGCGACATCGCGCCCGAGGACTCGGGCGTCGTCCCACTCGGCCACGTCCTCCGCGACGGGGCGCAAATGGGCCGCGAAGTGCGAAGGGTGCCCCTCCGGCAAAGTCCCCACCACGCCGTCCAGGGACACCGGCAGCGTGGCCACGATCCGACGCAGACGCGCTCCCGTCGCCTCGGCGGTCCCTGGGATCGTCATCGTTCACTCCAAGTCATGGCCGTAGCGGGGATCGGGCCCTCCCCTGCGAGGCCCGATCACTGCCGTCTTGGCCGGTCGGGATAACGTGTTCGATCCAACCGTCACCTGCCGGAGCGCATCAAGGCCCGCTCGAAGCATGGTTGTTTAGCCGGATTCAATAACGGAGCGTGACGTGCTGCTGGAACGGGTGGAAGTACAGACCTTCCTGGCGCTCGCTGAGGAACTGCACTTCGGACGTGTCGCCGAGCGCCTGGGCCTGACTACCGGCCGGGTCAGCCAGACCATCAAGAAACTCGAACGCCGCGTTGGCGCTCCCCTGTTCGAGCGCACCACTCGCCAGGTCCGCCTGACCCCGCTGGGCCGTCAATTCGCCGACGAACTGGCCCCGCTGGTACGCGACATGGACGACACGCTGCGCCGAGCCGTGGACGCCGCGCGCGGGGTGACCGGTGTGCTCCGAGCCGGATTCCTGGGAGCCGCAGCAGGTCAATTGTTGCTCAAGTCCATCCCCGTGTTCGCGGCCCGCCACCCCGACTGCGAAGTCCACATTCACGAGACGCAGGTCCACGACGCCATCGGACGGCTGAGTGCGGGTGAACTCGACGTCCTGATCACGGCCCTGCCGATGTCGGGAGTGATCACCGGGCCCGTCCTGCTGTCCGAGACTCGGGTGCTGGCCGTACCGGCGACACCCTCGTGGTCATCGCGCACATCGGTGTCGATCGAGATTCTCGCGGACCAGCCGGTGATCCAGATGTCCGCGAACATGCCCGAGGAACTGCGCATCGATCGCTCGCCCGCGCAGACCCCCTCCGGCAGGCCGATCCACAAGGGCCCGACCGCCACCACGTTCCCCGAGGCACTCGCCCTCATCGCCTCCGGCAAAGGCGTCTTCCCGGTCGGCGAACACGCCGCGCACTTCTACCCGCGCCCCGACATCACCTACGTCCCCTTCCACGACGCCGCCCCCATCCGGTGGGGCCCGGTCTGGCTGGACAGCAACAACATCGCCCGCGTCCGGGCTTTCGTCCGCGCTGCCGAGGACGCCTGCGACGGAATCGTCGCCTGAGCGGACATCTGCGGACCCGGACGCCGGCGGCGGCGCGGCATTCGCGGGTGGCGGCGACGCGTTGTTCGGATCCGCACCACCGATACGGGCACCATCGCGCGACTGCGCGTGAACGTGGCCTGGCAGGCCGGTAGTTCGTGCGGCGTCGGTTCGACGCCCGCCCTGCGGCATGATCGCGGCGGCCGGGACCCGGCCGGCCGACGGTTGCGCGAACTGCTGTGCCGCACATGAGTTGGCCGGGTCGAGCCGGCCGCGCGCGGCCGGGCGTGCTGTTGCTGCGGCCATCGCTCGTCGTTCCGTTGGCGGGTCACCCGTGCGAGTGCCATGGGAAAAGGCGCGATATCAAGCACCGGCCGGCGGCGGTGCGAGCTCGGCCGCGACCTCGACGGCGATCTCGATGGCCCGGCCGGCAAGTGGTGAGTGGGTGCGTCCGGCCCGCCAGTGCAGGTAGAGCGAGGGGTTGGCGGAGCAGTTCGCCGAGGGTGGCGACGAGGCGCCCGACTGGTCCGACCGCGAGGCGGTCATCGCGTACTACACCGACGGCGAGCGCGCCTTCGCGGGCACCATCCCCGTCGACGAGGAGTGGGTACGCCGCGTCGTCGGCCGCGCCTGGGACCGCAGCCCGGCCCTGGCGTCGGCGCAGAACCACTGGCGTACGCCGCAGCCGGCGCAACCTGGTGGCTGCCGGAGTTCGAACCGGGTGTACCGCTCGACACGGTGCGCGGCGTACTCCGCGACGGGCCGGGAAGTCCGGGCGGCAATTGAGCTGTTCGACTACGACGTCGAACCGAGCCGCCACAAGCGTGCGGCTGCGAGCGGCCGTTGACGCCCCGCGGGTCGATTCCAAAGCTGTCCTGGGTCGGGTGGGTCGGCGACCGACCCCGTGCCTGGTGCAACTCGGCGAATCCGAACAGATCGCCGCCGCACTCGCCGCCGCCCACCGCGAGGCGCCCGGCGATGTACGCGACCGGCCCACCATCCGCCGCATCGTCACCGAACTCGCCCAACGACCTGTCCCTCGCCGACGGTCAACCCCGCACGTGCAGGCCGAAACCCTTGCGGCCCGGCACTTCCAGGCCCTCCTTCAACCGCAGTGACGGGATCTCGTAGTCACCGAAGTTCTGGCGCCGGAACGCGATCGGCTCGGTCGTCTCCAGCGACAGCAGCCGCTCCTTCCACGCCTTCGCGGCGTCCTCGAAGTCGCCGCCGGTGATCCTGTCGGCGCCGTACAGCACGAACGGCGGCAGCACCTCGATGCCCGGGTAGTACAGGATCCCGTGGTGGATCGGGAACAGCAGGTCCTCGATCGGGCCGTTGATCCCGCGATCGGTGTAGTGCGACTCCGGGCCCCCGACGGTCACCGACAGGATCGCCCGCCGCCCCTGCAGCGTCCCCTCACCGAAACGCTCGCCGTACCGGGTCTCGTCGTGCGCTCCGACGCCGTACGCGAAGCGGAAGGAGAACACCCGGTCCACCCAGCCTTTGAGGATCGCCGGCATCGTGTACCACCACATCGGAAACTGGAAGACCACCGTGTCGGCCCACAGCAGCTTCTCCTGCTCGGCCGCCACGTCGGACGTGAGCGCGCCGGCGTCGTACGCCCCGCCCGAACTCGGCACCACCCGCAGCGGCCTCGTGGCGTACTCGCCGAAATCCGCCGCGTCCACCACGGCCTTCCAGTTCATCGCGTACAGGTCGCTCACCCGCACCTCGTGCCCGGCGGCTTCGAGAGTGGACACGGCGAGGTCCTTCAGTGAGCCGTTCAGCGAACGCGGCTCGGGGTGGGCGTAGACGATGAGCGTCTTCATGGCTGTTCCCTTCAACGAGGTGTGTCGCCATCGATGCTCGCCCGCCGAGGCCGCGTCGTTCAGGGGCGCCTCTTCCATCGGACGGGACTTCCTGGTATCGGCAGGGCCACCTTCGCGGGCACCACCGAGGCCATACTGGGGGCATGGACGATCTTGCGGGCTTCCTGCGCACCCGGCGCTCCCGAGTCGACCCTTCCGCCGTCGGCATCCCCACCGACAGTCGCCGCCGCGTCGAAGGGCTGCGCCGCGAAGAGGTCGCGCACCTGTCCGGGGTCAGCGTCGACTACTACGTACGCCTGGAGCAGGGCCGCGCGACCCAACCCTCCGAGCAGGTCCTCGACGCGCTCGCCCGCGTCCTCGGCCTCGACGAGACCGAATGCGAGCACCTCCACCGGCTCGCCCGGCAGCGCCGCCGCCGCGCGAAGGCGCCGGGTGGGCGGGTCCGGCCGGAGCTGCTGCGTGTCCTCGACCTGGTCGCCGACGCACCCGCGCTGGTCATGGACCACCGCTTGGACGTGCTGGCCGGGAACCGCCTCGCCGGGCTCCTCTACGGCCGGGAGATGCCGGGCCTGAACACCGCCCGGCACATCTTCCTGGAGGAGGCCGAACGCGGCCTTTACGCGGACTGGGAGCAATGCACCCTCGACGTGGTCGGGCATCTGCGCCTGGCCGCCGGCAAGTACCCCGAGGACCCCCGCCTGGCCTCGCTCATCGGCGAGCTGGCGATGGGCAGCGAGCGCTTCCGTCGCCTCTGGGCCCGAGCGGACGTCCGCGCCCGCACACATGGACGCAAGGCGTACCGACACCCGCTGGTGGGACTGCTGGAACTGCACCAGGAGAACTTCGCGCTACCGGACGAATCAGGCATGGAGCTGCTGGTGCTGTCCGCGGCATCCGGGAGCCCGACCGAGGACGGGCTGCGCCTGCTGGGCACGCTCACTGGTGATGGACATCCCACCGTGAACGGCCTGCCGGTAACGAATGTGTCGGGGTAACGAATGTGTCATGAGCCGCAATGGGCCGTTGGCCCGGTGGAGGTCGGCTCCGCCGGTACCCGAGACCGTGGTGACCCGGTTCGAGCAACGGCACCGTTTCGAGTTCCGTTCTCCCATCGCTCGTTCGCTCGTTCGTCACCACGGTGAGCGGCGGGGTGCCGGGCCTGGCCATGGGCTCTTCGAGTTCGGCAGCAGACCGTGGGTCGACTGGCAGGGCGACCAGGGCGACGACTGGGCCGATCTGAGTCGGAGCGGATCCAGCGCCATCGAGGGCGCGGCGCGATCCATGTCCGCGCGGACCGGGGCAGCAACTCGGTCCCCCGGCGTACCGGGTTCATGTCAGTGCTCGTGGCGCGGCTGGGGGTGTGTCACCATGTGCGCGGCGGCTGCGAGCAGACCGCCGATAGGCGGCGCCACGATGAAAAGCCACAGTTGGTCGAGTGCGTCTCCGCCCGCGAAGAGTGCGGGCCCCAGGCTGCGCGCCGGGTTCACCGATGTACCCGTCAGCGGGATACCGACCAGGTGAACCACCGCGAGCACGAGGCCGATCGGCAATCCGTCGAACCCGGTGACCGCGAGCCGGTGCGTAACGGCGAGCACGACGAACACCAGCAGGAAAGTGAGCGTCACCTCCGTCAGGAACGCGCCGCCCGTATTGACGCCCACCGCCGAGCGCTCACCCCAACCATTGGTGCCGAACTCGTCGTGCGTCTGGAGACCGGGCACCTGCTTCGCGAGCAGGTACAGCAGTGCCGCCCCGGCGACGCAGCCGAGGAATTGCGCGACCCAGTAGCCGACCGCCCTCTTCACATCGATTCGCCGAGCGACCAGAAAGCCGAGAGTCACGGCTGGGTTTACGTGGCAGCCGGAGATCGCGCCGAGGCTGTACGCCAGCGCCAGGAGCACGAATCCGAAGGCCAGGGCGATACCGACGACACCCAGGTAGGGCTTGCCCAGGACTGCGGACCCCACCCCGAAGAAGACGAGCACCAGGGTTCCCAAGAATTCGCAGATCAATGCCCGGCGTTCCATGCAGGCTCCTCGACTGGGTCGGAATGGACCCGCTCGTAGTACCCGAGCCCGCCCGCCAGTCATACAAAGTGGTCCGATATCCCCCGGCTGGCCGATCGAAGGGAGAGCAACCCGGAGAGTGCGCCCAGCTGGTCAAGGAGTCCTACACCGCCCCATGGGAGCAGTTCCGGCCATCGGTCGCGCCGGTGTGTGATGCCGGCGCGACCGATACGTGTCACCGGCGCACGAGCGGGCATCCAACCCGACGCGTGCGACCCGAAGCTCGACCGACCCGAAGCTCGACGTACAGCTAGGGCATCGGCGTCTCACCGGAAACGGCGACACCTGCCCGGTGGAAGTCCTTCACGGCCGCGGCGGTCGTGTCCGGGGCGACTCCGACCGAGTAGTCCAGGCGTACACGCGCGCGAAACCCCGCCGCGACAGCGTCCAGCGCGGTCGCCCGTACGCAGTGGTCGGTGGCGATGCCCACCACGTCGACGTCCTCCACCCCGCGGGCACGCAGCCAGTCGGCCAAGGAGGTGCCCTGGGCGTCGAAGCCTTCGAAGCCGCTCTTGGAAGCGCTGTGGGCGCCCTTGAAGAAGACGGCGTCGACCTTGCCGCCGGCGACGGCCGGGGCGAAGCCGGGATGGAACTCGCCCCCCGCCTCCCCCGCCACGCAGTGGACCGGGAAGCTGTCCCGGAAGTCGGGGTCGTCGGAGAAGTGGGTTCCCGGGTCGATGTGGTGGTCCCGGGTGGCCACGACGTATTCGTAGTCGCCGTCCGCGCTTCGCTCGACCAGATCGGCGATCGCCGTGGCCAGGCGCGCACCACCGGCGACGGGAACACTGCCTCCTTCACAGAAGTCGTTCTGTACATCCACCACGATCAAGCCCCGGCTCATCACGGTCACCCTTCCGCACGACGGAACAACGGGGGGACGACGTCGCGCCGAAACAGCGCGGACGGTTCCTCGTCTCCCCTGCGTTCTACCAACCGCCTCACAACCACGGCGGCCTCGACAGGCCCACCTCACCCGCACAGCCGACGAATTTCACTCCGGAACCGACACTTCCACGGCGAACGACGCAGCGACTTGGCTGTGGGAATGTCGGCGGGGGCGACGCGATGGCCGAGCCGTTCTTCGCGGCTTTGCGGAACGAATGGTTCCATCGCTGCGTCGTCCGCTCGTTCGAGAGTGGATCGCGCGCCGTCTCACGCGGTTACGCCGGGCGCGCGGGGCGGAAGAGCGTGAGCGCCGTGGCGGCGGCGAGTCCGGCGCTGATCGCGGCGGCGCCGAACGCGGTCGCGACGCCGTGCGTGAGGACGTGTTCGGCGCTCTGCGCGGGGGACGCCCCGCGGGTCGCGGCGCCGAACACGGTCACCCACACCGCCAGCCCCAGAGTGCCGCCCATCCACTGCGTGGTCTGCAACAGGCCCGATGCCGCACCTGATTCGTGTGCCGCGACGCCCGACAGGCCGTAGATGGTCAGCGGCGTCATGGCGATTCCGGCGCCTGCTCCGATGAGGATCACCGGTCCGAGGACGCCCGTCGGGTACCCGGTGGCGTCCCCGAGGCGGGCAAGCCACCCGAGCCCGGTTGTGCAGGCGACCGCGCCGACCAGCACCGGCCACGCGGTGCCCACGCGCCGGGCGACCGCGGGCGCGAGCCTGGCCATCGTGAACTGCGCGGCCATCAGGGGCAGGAAGGCCAGGCCGCTCATGATCGGACTGAAGCCCCGCCCTTCCTGGAAGTACTGGCCGAGCAGGAAGAGCACGCTGAACATCGCGGCCGAATAGAGCGCGACGATGGGCAGTACGCGAGCGAGGGTGCCGGACACGGCCAGGCGCAGCGGTAGGACGGGCTCGGCGGCGCGCCGCTCGACCAGCCGGAACGCGGGCAGGAGGACGGCTGCGGCGGCGAGGCCCGCGATGGTGCGGCCGTCGTGCCAGCCGTCGGACGCCGCGCGGATGAAGGCGTACACCAGGGCGGTGATTCCGGCGGTCCCAACCGACGCGCCGGCCAGGTCGAAGCGTGGGCGGACGGCCGGGGCGGGCCGCTCCGGCTCGCGAACGACCCGCACGGCGAGCACGGCGAGCAGCGCGCCGAGCGGCACGTTGACGAGGAAGACCCAGCGCCACGAGGCGAGTTCGGTAAGCATGCCGCCGAGAATGAGGCCGACGGACGCGCCGCCGCCGAGGACCGCCGAGTACCACGAAAGGGCGCGCGCCCGTGCGGGTCCTTCGAACGTGCTGACGATGAGGGCCATCGTGCTGGGCCCGACGAGCGCGCCGCCGACGCCTTGCAGGACACGGGCGCCGACCAGCCACCAGGCCCACGGTGCGAGGCCGGCGAGCAGCGAGGCGGAGGTGAACAGGAGGACACCGGCCAGGAACATCCGGCGGCGCCCGAACGCGTCCCCGAGCCGACCGCCGAGCAGGAGCAGGCCGCCGAAGGCGAGCGTGTACGCGTTGAGCACCCACGATGACGCGGTCGGCGAGAGGTCGAGAGCGGAACCCATGTCGGGCAGCGCGAGGTTCACCACGGTGACGTCGATGCCGATGAGCAGCATCGAACCGGTGATCACCGCGAGTACGAGGCCGGTCCCCCGGGCTCCGGGTCCGGGTCGGCCGCCGGAAGCTCCGGCGGCCGACTTCGGAGGCGAAGACCTGGGCGAAGTCCCGACCGGCGCGTCGGATGACGCCCCGGATGCGCTGGATGCGGCGGAAGAAGGCATGGCTGACCTCCGAAGGTCAGGGCAGGGGGATTTAAGAGACTCAATAGTCTCCTAACGTCACTATAGGAGACTCAATAGTCTCTTACAAGGGATTGGGGATACTGGAGTCCGCAGAGGAGAAAGGTGACCGTGTTGGAATCCCCCACCGGAGAACCGCGCCACGCCGCGGCGCCGCCCACCCGACGGCGCGGCCGCGAGCTCCAACAGGCCATCTACCAGGCGGTCTTCGAGCAGCTACGCGAGGTTGGCTACGCGGGCCTGACGATGGATGGCGTCGCCGCCGCCGCGCGGACCGGCAAGGCCCCGCTGTACCGGCGCTGGCCCGACAAGGAAGCCTTGCTCGTCGACGCGCTGCGCGACCGACTGCCATCCGCCGACGACATCCCGCTCGCCGGCGAGCTGCGTTCCGACCTGATCGCGATCCTGCGGTTCCTGTGCAGTGTGTGCACGATCTGCGCCGACACGGCACTGCAAATGGTCAAGCAGCAGTCCGAGGCCGTACACGCGATGATGCGCGAACGCATCTCCGAGCCGACCCGGCGCATGATCCTGGAGACCCTGCGTGCGGCGGAAGAGCGCGGCGACACACGCCCCGGCTCCGCGACCGCCCTCACCGCCGGCGTCGGCCCGGCCGTGATCTCCTATCAAAACCTGACCGCCCCGGCAGAACTCACGGACGAATTCGTGATGTCGGTCGTCGACGAGGTCCTGCTCCCCATGCTGCGCGGCCCGGCCTGAACCCGGCGGTCACTGCGTCGTCCGCACGCGGCAGCCGCGACGGGCAACTACCAAGCAGTCACAACGGGGACACCGACCACGCGCCGCGTCGCCTCCAGTTCGGGCCATCTGCTCGGCAAAGGTGCGGGATGGGCTGGGATGGGTGGAGAAAGTCGGTCACAGACTCGCGAGCAATTCGTCGAGGGGGGCGGGTACTCGCTCGGGGTCGAGGGCTTCGACCAGGAGGCGGCCGTAGCGAATCTTGCGGCCCTTCTTCGTACCGAGGAAGCGCGCATCCGTTGATGTGGGGGCCGGAGTGGGCTCCGAGGCTTCGGTCCGGGTCGGGGCCGGGGCCGGGTCGAATCGGGTGAGGATCGGTCCCCCGCGCGGCCGGGTCGTCCGTCGACAACGGTGTCCCGATGCGCCGGCCGACCCACCCGAGTCGGAAAGGCTCAGCTGTAACGCAACTCGAAGATCTGGTCGATTGCCGCCAACGGGT
Organism: Embleya sp. NPDC005575; assembly: GCF_040605455.1. NCBI lineage: Bacteria > Bacillati > Actinomycetota > Actinomycetes > Kitasatosporales > Streptomycetaceae > Embleya > Embleya sp. NPDC005575. Next base: position 12,494 of record NZ_JBEXCV010000087.1, read on the forward strand.
ACTCGGTCTCTCGACTCTCGTGCTCCAACCTCCCGATGAAGTCCGTCACGACGGCCGCAAGCGGTGCGTGACGGGCAAGGGCCGCTCTAACCTCCGGCGGACCCGCAGGAGGCCGCGCCCCTTCGGCACAGGCGCGAATCAGCGTCTCCCGTTCCGCCCGCTCGTACCCATACAGGCCCGTGATCAGCCAGTTCACCAAGTAGCTGAGTGTGTACGCGCGATCATAAGTTCGGTGCCTCGCGAAGAAGTCGACCTCGGCGGGGGTCAAGTCGAAGCAGGACGACAGAGCCAGGCCGTAGTCGGCGAAGTAGAGGCGCCGGCCGTCGGTCAGGATGTTCCGGAAGTGGGCGTCGAAGTGCAGGAGGCCGCGGTCGTTCATGAAGGAAGTACCGGCCTCCAGATCCCTCTCCACCAGAGCACAGGCCTTGCCGGCCGCCTCGTCACCGACCCGCACCTGCTCGGTGAGCCACTCGTGCAGGGTCTGTGGGAAGTACTCCAGGAACAGTACGAGGCTTGCCGGGGACTCCCCGAGGGCCTCGATACGACGACGTACCTCCGGCCCGCCTCCCCAATAGGACACGGCCCGATCCACGTCGGCAAGCTCCTTGGGAAGAGCCGGTGCCGTGTCCGGCAGAACCCGCCAGTGATACATGAGCGGAAACCCCTGATACTGCCCTGAGAGCACCCAGTTGGTGGTCATTGTGTGGACGGCAGCCTCCCGCCACGCCCCGAAGCCCGGCCCGCCGATGCCGTACTGACAAAAGACAGGCAACCCGAACACGTTCGCCGTGGATCGAACATGGTCGGGCCGGAGCTCCAACTCGGTCAGGGGGACCCGCTTCACGAAGACCGGCGTACCTGCGACCTCCAGTAGCGCCGAACTCCCACCGATACCGGAACCGAGCGGGGCAGCGGCGTCCACAAGCTCGCCCAGTCCTCGATCACTGTGCAGGGACAGGGACGTGGAAACGGCGCTGTACGCAGCCTGCCGCTCATCGCACGGCATCCCAGCGCCGTCGACCATCGTCTGCATCCGGATGCCTACCTCGTTTGTCGTCGCCGGCCCGCGGGCGTCCTGAAGGCAGGCCACTGCCATAGGGCGAGCTTCACCGCACTGTACGTGAACGTCGGCATCAGGATCAGCGAACACCAAAAACGAGGGCGGGGGTTCGTCCATGGGCAGGTGGGAGCTCGTACTCCGGTCGCGGCGTGGCAGGACCGTCCGGGCGGGGTCGATCAGGTGCGGTGAGAACACGAGGACGGACGCCCGCGCCCGGCGCACCGGTTCCTCCACGGACTCGTCCGCCGGTGCCGTCGACCGCGCCTGCGGCCGTGACGGTGACGGCGATTGCGGGTGCCTGCCGATAGCGGACCGTCGCCCGAGCCCGCGGTGCGCGGCGGTGGGTGGGCCTCGAACGACCGGGACCGGTCCGCGACCACCTCACTGTGTCGGTGGCACGATCGACTGCTGGTGGTGGAAGCGGTTCTTCGGGTCCCAGGTCTGCTTGGTCAGTTGCAGGCGGGCGTAGTTGTCCTTGTAGTAGAGCCTGGGGTACTGCGGCGCGGGGTCCGTCGCGACCCCGAGGTCGACGTCGGGATAGTTGACGTAGGCACCGTCCGTGGTGCGGTCGTGCGTCGCGTCGCTGATCTCGGGCACCCCGGCGGTCTCCGCGTAGACCGCCTCGTAGAAGCCGCGCAGGAAGTCCAGGTGCGCCGAGTCCTCGGCGGGATCGGTCCAGTACGTCTGGTATTGCAGCTTCAGGACGGAATCACGCTGTGGGACGGCCGTCTCGTGCGGCCGGATCGCGTTGATGCGGCATCCGTACGAGTCGATCTGGACCAGGGTCTGGGTGAGATCGACGTCGGGGACGTCGCGCGTCAGCCAGGTCCACATGCCCGCGATCTGCGTCGGGGTGAACGACTTGCGGTGGTAGGCGGACTTGTACTTGCCCCGCTGGTTGGGGCCCGATCCGTTCAGCGTCTGGGTTGCCTGCAACCAGGGCATCCTGCGGTGCTTGTCCGGATAGGGCAGGAAGTGATCCCCCACGCTGTACATCTGGACCGTCGACCTGGTTTGCAGGCCCGCCTCGACCGCGGCGAGGAAGTCTTCGACGGGTCCGATGTCCTCGCCGGCCCACTGGCTCGAGAGCACGACGTTGCCGTTGCTCTTGTGGGTGAGTTTCAGCAGGCTGAACAGGTTCTGGTAGAGCGGCTCCTCGGCGCCGCTGTGGGTTTCGAAGAACCTGCCGTAGTTCTCCACGAGTTTGGTGAAGTCGTCCGGGTTCTTCTCCAACTCGGCCCACGGCCACGCGATGTTGCTGAGCCAGACGTTCGGCGGCGGCGCCGGGATGGACTCGGCGAAGTAGTAGCGCAGGACGACGCCGAAGTTCCCGCCACCGCCACCGGTGTGCGCCCAGAAGAGGTCGGACGTGTGGGAGCCGGGCGGGTCCGAGCAGTGTGCCCGGGTCACGACGGCGTGGCCGTCCTCGACGGTGACGACGTCGACCTGTACGAGGTGGTCCACGGTCAGGCCGTCGCGGCGCGAGAGCACCCCGTATCCCCCGCCGCACACGTGGCCGCCCGCGCCGACCGAGTAGCACGAGCCGCCCGGGATGGTCACGCCGTACCGACGAAACAGTGTCGTGTAGATGTCCCAGATGGTGGCGCCGGACTCCACGCCGTAGGCGACCTTGCCGTACTTGTCCGTCGTCTTCCGGACGTCCTTCATCGCGCTCATGTCGAGGATCGCGCCGCCCGTGTTCTCCACGAAGTCCTCGTAGCAGTGGCCCCCACCGCGTACGGTCGGCCGCAGTCCGAGGCGCAGCGCCTCGTCCACGCCGGTCACCACGTCGGCGTCGCCGGTGATCACCTGGATGTAGCGGGGGCTGCTGGTCCAGCGTTGGTTGAAGCCCTGACTCAGGGTCTCGTACCGGGGGTCGTCGGGAAGCACGCGCAACGTGTCCGATGCGGTCGCACCCCCTTCGGCGGAATGGGGGTTCGCGGACGTGCCGAGGGTCTCCGCCGCCTGGGCCCGGTCGTCCCCGAGCCCCAGGCCGGCGATGGAGGCCCCTGCGGCCACAGCTCCGACGGAACCCAGCAGGTTTCGTCGCGATACCTCGTGCGGCATGTCTCAACTCTCTTTCGCCGAAGGGCCGGGAGAACACCCACACTCCTCCGCGCCCGGCCGAAGCTCGGGGTGACACGCGCTGCGAGGATCCGGATCCCCCGTCCGGGCCGGCGCGTCCTGTGGTCCGCGCGTATTCGCGCCTGCCACGAGGCGGCGGCCGCACTGCGCCGCACGCGTCACACCCTGACGATCGCCGTCGTGGTCACGGCTCGATGTCGAGTACCGCCTTGCCCGGGACGCGGAGGGTGGGGAAACCGTGTTCGGCCGAATGCCGCCTGTTCACGGGTGGGTGGACGTCAATAGGCTGAGCAACCTTCGCGTTCCGGGGAGGTCTCGTGAACGGTCTCCGTGCGGTCATCGTCTGCCTTGTGATCGCGTGTGCCGCGGTGGTGTCCCCGGCCGCGGCTGTGACACCGAGCTGGTCCGCGCTGCCGGTGCCGACAGCGGCCCCGCCGGTGATCGTGTGCGATCTCGCCGCCCGCGGCCCGGGTGAGGCGTGGGCGACCGGGTACGAGGACGCCGCCGATGGACCGCGGCCGTTGTTGTACCGGTGGGACGGCACGGCGTGGAGCCGGGACACAACCTTCCCCGGCGCCGGTGAGCCGGGCTCGCTCGGCAAGGTGCAGTTCGTCGGCGAGGAGGTGTGGATCTTCCACCACCGCGCGGGGGTTGGGGAGATCCTGCGCCGGTCGGCGGGAGGGTGGAGCGCCGTCCCGCTGCCGCAGACCCTGTTGGCCTACCAGGACTTCACCGCGGTACCGGGTGCCGCGTGGGTGGTCGGTGAGGACGGCACCGGGCTGAAGGTGTTGCACTACGACGGTTCCGGCTGGACCACACAGTCCACCCCGAGCGGTGTGCTGTACCTGATGGGGATCACCGCGCGTACTCCCACCGACGCCTGGGCCTGGGCGGACACCGACACCGGGACCACCGTCCTGCGCTGGGACGGCACGGTCTGGCGGGACGCGAAGGTATCACTGCCGCCGAACGGCAACGTGCACACGATCCTGCCGGAACCGTCCGGCCGGGTCACGATCGGCGGCAGCCGTTACACCGACGGGGTGGCCCGCACCTACCTGATGACCTGGAACGGACACGCCTGGCGCACCACCTACCCGCCGCTGGGCGACACCTACACCGAGGCCATGGTGCGCGGCCCGGACGGCGCGCTGTGGCTGCCGGTGCGCAGCGACCGCGCGTTCCAGTCGAAGTACGCCCGGGTGGACGGCCGGCGCACCACCTTCTCCTACGGCCCCGAGCGCACGAACGCGATCGACGTCGAACCGCGTGCGCTGGCGAGGGCCGGGTCCTTACTGCTGTCCTTCGGGACCGTGGAGATCTACGGCTCGAAACCGAACCTGATGAGCGAGCGGCTGGGAGGCTGACCATGGCACGCCGACTTCTCGTCGCGGCCCTCGCTGTCGCCACGACCATCATGACGATCATGAGCTCGGCCGCGGCGGAACCCCCGTCCTGGCAACATGTTCCGGTCTCGGCGCAGGTACGCCCACAGGCCGGGCTGAACGAAGCCGTGGCGTTGGGGCCGGACCGGGCGTGGGCGGTGGGTACCGACGCCGTCGGTCGCGAGGCGCCGGGCTTCCCGCTGGTACTGCGCTGGGACGGCACCGCGTGGCAGCGCCAGAGCCTGCCCGGGATCGGCTGGCAGGGAGAAATGCTGTCCGTCGCCGCGACCTCACCGACCGCGGTCTGGGCGGTCGGCCGCGACTCGGCGGGCGGCGCCCATCTGCTCCGCTTCGACGGCGGCCCCTGGTACGAGAGCCCGCCGCCGCGCGGCGTCGTGCCGACCAAGGTCGTCGCCGGCGGCGGTGAGACCTGGCTGATCGGTTGGCGAGACGGCGCGCAGGTGTTGCTGCGCCGGCACGGGCGCGGCTGGCGGGACGTGCCCGTGCCGCCGGGATCCGTGTACGGCCTGCACATCCTGGCCGCCGACGACGTCTGGGCCGCGGGCGCCACCGGCTCGGGCGCGGCCGTGGCGCACTGGAACGGGCAGGCGTGGCAGCAGACGATCGTGGACGGGTTCCCGCGGTCGGCCGTGGGCAGTGTGCTGGCGGTCTCGCCGACGGAGGTATGGGCGGGTGGCACGGCCGGGTTCGTCGGCGGCCCGCCGGGCCGGCCGATTCCGCCGCTGCTGGTCCGCTGGGACGGGCAGGCGTGGAGCCGGGTGACCGTGCCCACCGACTTCGGCTCGATCACCTCACTGGCGCCCACCACGTCCGGCGCGCTTGCCTGGGTCTCGGTGGCCCGCTCGCTGAAGTGGGGCCCGCCGGGCAGCTATCCGCCGCTTGTCTCCGGGCCGGATTTCCTCGCCTGGAACGGACAGTCGTTCACCGAGTACAGCGAACCGGCGGTGGCGGGTGAGGGTGACTCCCAGGTATTGCTGCTGGCGCCGGTACCGGGCACGGCGACGGTGTGGTCGGTCGGCCGCGCCGGCGGCCCCGAGGGCACCTTCGCCCCACGCATCCTGCGCTTCGGCTGAGATGACGAACGGGGCTCCGTCCGAAGTGGAAGTGGACGAAGCCCCGTTTCGCGCCGGACTCCGGCGCGCGAACCGGTGTGCGCCGGTCCCGAACACCGTCGAGCCCTACGCGCCCCACACCTGCCGGGCGCCCACCCAGGTCGACAGGATCGGGATGTCCGCGATGTGTTCGGATGCGACGGACAGCAGGTCCTCGCCCAGGACGGTGAAGTCGGCGAGCATACCCGGGGTGAGGCGGCCCTTCAGATGGCCTTCGCCCGTGGCGTGGGCGGAGCCGGTCGTGTAGACGGCCAGGGCTTCGCGGGCGCTGATGCGCTGGTCCGGGCCGAGGACTTCGCCGTCGCGGGTCTGCCGGGTGACCATGGTGCGGATCGCGAGCAGCGGCGGGAGCGGGCCGGCCGGGTGGTCGGAGGAGCCGCCCACCGTGATGCCCGCGTCGAGGAAGCGGCGGTGTCCGCAGGCCGCGGCGGCGCGTTCGTCGCCGTAGTAGCCGCGCAGCTTGCCGCCGTGGTCGTGGACGAACGAGCCGAACGGCACAGGGGTGACCCCGGCCGCGGCGATGCGCTCGACCAGGCTGTCGTCGACGAGACTGCAGTGCTCGATGCGGTGATTGATCCCCGCGTACGCCGGGATTTCGGCGCGGGCGGCTTCGATGGCGTCCAGGACTTTGCCGACGGCCAAGTCCCCGTTCGCGTGCACGGCGACGCGGCTGCCGGCCCGGTGGATGGTGAGGACCGTCTGGGCGAACTCCTGGTCGGTCATGAGCTGGATGCCGTTGTCGGCGCCGGTCTGGCTGGGGTACGGGGCGCGGCACAGGCAAGTGCCGCCCGCGAGCGCGCCGTCGATCATGAGCTTGACGCCGACCAGCCGCAGGCGCTCGTCGCCGAAACCGGTGCGCAGTCCGGTCCGCGCCAGGTCCGCGAAGTAGCGGTGCCAGATGAGCATGCCGACGCGGGCGGTGAGGATCCCGCGGTGCGCGGCCTCCTGGTACAGCCGCAGTTCGCGCGGCGAGACCAACGCGTCGCACCAGGAGGTGATGCCCGCCGCGTGGAACTCACGGACCACTTCGGCGAACGACGGGACCAGGTCGTCGAGGGTGAACTCGCCCAGCAGCTCGGGGGCGCCGCTCGCGCGGAACCACTGGTCGAACCACGCGCCCTCGTACAGCCACCCGTCGAGCCGACCGTCCGCTTCGCGGCCGAGCGTGCCCCCGTCCGGGTCGAGGTCGCTGTCGCGGTAGCCGGCGAGTTCCAGGGCGCGGGAGTTGGCGACGGCCATGTGGCACGAGAAGTGCACGGCGAGGACCGGGTGTTCGGTGGATATCGCGTCGAGGGCCGCACGGTCGAGGCGGCCCTGCGGGTCGGCGTTGGGGTCGTATCCCTCGGCCACCACCCAGCCTCCGGGCGGGGTCGCTCGGACGCGCTCCGCGAGCGGGTTGCGCGATCCGCCGGTGGCCGCCAGGGTCTGCGGCGTCAGTGGCACCCGCATGCGGGTGTCCGCCAACCCCGCGGGGTGGCAGTGCGCGTCGTTGAGGCCCGGGACCACGACGGCGTCGCCGAGGTCGACCAGCTCGGCTCCGGGAAGGCGCAGCCGCAGGTCGGCGACGTCTCCGACGGCGACGATGCGGTCTCCGAGAGTGGCGAAGGCTTCCGGTTCGGCGGTCGCGGCGCCGCCGGAGTCGGCGAGGGTGATGATGCGGCGGGATCGGAAGATCCTCGCGGTGGGTTCGTCCGAGTGGAACAGGGTGTTCGCCGCAGCGGGTGCCGTGCTGCCGTGGATGCGTTGGGTCGTCATTGCATGTGCCATTCGTCCGTACATTCCCTGTGGTGTCGCCGGGTCTCGGTCTGTGCCGGTGCCGGGCTCACACGGCCGTCTTCTCCGTCGGACGCGGCATCGCGTCGACCGTCGACCGCGTGCCGGCGGCCAGACGCCGCGCGGCTTCGACGAGGAGGCCGACGGCGAGGTTGACGCCCAGGCCGATCAGCCCCGCGCTGACGTGGTTGGTGTCCATGGCGTGGCCGTTGTCGCCGAACGTCAACCAGATGACCACCGCTTCGCCCGAGAGGATTCCGGCCGCCACCGACCACGCGCCGACGAGTGGGCGGCGGCCGGTCAGCGCGTACAGCAGTCCGGGCGCCATCTGTGCGAGGCCGGAGTACGTGAGCAGCAGCAGGTTCGCCAGGGCGTCCGGCCGCTTGATGGCCAGGACCAGCGCCACACCGACGGCGCCGACGACGGTGGTGTGGTTGACCAGTAGGCCCGAGCGTTCGGTGCGAGTGCGGACGACGTTACGGGCGACCAACGACGATATGCCGAGCACGATCGCCGCGGACGGCACCATGGCGCACGCGGCCGCCGCGGTGACGACGACGCCGACCAGCCAGTCGGGCATGGCGCCGTTCGTCAGGTGCAGCAGTACGCCGTTGGCGCCGCCGGATGCCGCGCCCGCGACCACGATCCCGGTGAACCCGATCAGCATCGGGATCGCCTGGCTGGCGCTGTAGAACGGGATCCAGATGCTGTTCTGCCGCAAGGCCTTCTCGTCCTTGGCGGACAGGACGGCAGGCCAGCCGTGCGGCATGGTCATGAACATCACACTGACCAGGCTGGTGACCATGCTGGTGAAGAACCATGTGCGGTCGAACGGCCCGTCGTGCACGGTGAGTTTGGCCGCGTGCGTGTCGGCGAGCCGGTGCGTGACGTCGCCGATGCCGCCCGCGTAGTGCATGGGGATGGCGATGGCCAGCACGATCAGCACCAGGACCATGAGCGCGTCCTTCAGGTACGCCGCACGCGCCACGCCGCCGATGCCCGACCACAGTACGAAGCCGGTGATCAGCACGGATGCGGCGATCATGCTCGCCGTCCCGGAGTCGCTGTTGCCGGTGGCCAACTCGACGACCAGGCCGAGGCCGGTGATCTGGAGTTGGAGGTAGGGCAGCAGGAAGACCACGCCGAGCACGGCGGTCAGTGTGCCCAGCGCGCGGCTGCCGTAGCGGTCGGCGAAGAAGTCGCCTTGGGTGAGGTAGCCGCGGTCCTTGCCGATTCGCCACACCAGCGGCGCGACGACGTACATGCCGACGTACGCGAGGGGAAGGTACGGCAGCGCGTAGACGACGCCGACGCCCGACGCGTAGGCCAGGCCGGCGAGGCCGAGGAACGTGAAGGTCGTGTAGACCTCGCCGGCCTGGAGGAACCAGGTCGTCACGGCACCGAAGCGGCGCCCGCCGACCGTCCACTCTTCAAGGTTGGCGGCCGGCTTGCGGCGGCCGAGCACGCCGAGCCCGGCGATCAGCAGCATGCCCGCGACGGACACGGCCAGGGTCGTGTTCATCGGTCGCCCCCGTTCCGGCCGCGCGTGCGCTGGTACTCGACGTACCCGAGCGCGGGAGTGAGGGCGATCACCCAGCCCACGCTCCAGGTCATCATCGACGGCATGCCGAGCCAGATGTGCGGAGCGTTGACGAACGGCAGCCACACCGTCGCCAGCAGTGCCGTCACGGGCACCATCAACAGAAGCACTGCGACACGCATGGACTGCTCCCGGGGTCGTCGTATCTCGCGAACCCTTGGAGCATGAGACTTATGGAATAGAATCTCGGGAAATTTGTCGAGAAGAGTCACTCGGAGGTTCGTGATGAAGTATTCCGCCGAACTTCCGTCAACCGGCGAGCTGCGGCCCGCCGCCTTGGACGAAACGGACTTGGCCCTGGTCAACGCCCTGCAAGCGGCACCGCGCGCATCGTGGACGCTGATCGGGCAGGCCCTGGGCATCAGCGCCGTCACCGCCGCGCGCCGCTGGGAACGCCTGCGCTCACGCGGCCTGGCGTGGGTGACCGCCTACGGCGGGCCGTTCGTCCTGCAGGTCAACTGCTCGGCATACGTCGAGGTCGACTGCCATCCCTCACGGGTGCGCGCGGTCACCGAGCGCCTGCTGCGCGACCCGCACATCACCGGTATCGAACATGTGTCCGGGGGTACCGACCTCTTGCTGACCGTAATGGTCGCCGACCTCGCCGCGCTGTCCAAACTGGCGATCGAGGTCATCGGCGCGCAGGAAGGCGTCACCGCCATCCGCAGCATGATCGCCACCCACCTGTTCACCGAAGGCAGCCGCTGGGACCTGCGCTCCCTCGACCCTCACCAGCTGGGCCTGCTGCGCCCGGGCGACAACACACCGCCGGCGATCTTCGGGACCGTCGCCCCCGAAGACCGCCCGCTGCTCATCGCGCTCGGCGCGGACGGGCGCCTGGGTTACGGCGAACTGGCCGAGGCCACGGGCATGAGCGAGTCGACCGTACGCCGCCGGGTGACGCGCATGCTTCGCGAGGGCAGCGTCGTACCACGCTGCGAAATCGCGCACAGCGTCTCGGGATACCCGGTGTTCGTGCACTATCTGGCGAACGTCCCCAGTGCGGACGTCGCCCGCGTGGGCGCGTCGATCGCCGCGGTGGCCGAGGTCCGCATGTGCGCCTCGATCGCGGCACGACACAGCCTGCTGATCACCGCCTGGGTACGCTCGATTCCCGACACCCGCCGCCTGGAGGCGCAACTCGCCGAGCGCTTCCCCGAACTCACCATCGAGGACCGGTGGTTGACGCTGGCCAACGCCAAGCGGATGGGGCACCTTCTGGATCCCGAGGGACGCAGCACGGGATTCGTGCAGATGGATATCTGGGCGTGACAGCTCGGCCGCGACGGCGCGGCACGTCCGCGGGCAAGAGCGTGGGTAGTCGTCGGCGCCGGTCTCGGGCGCCGACGACCGGGCGCCCTACGGCGTGATGGTGATCGTGTACGCGGTGCCCTGGCGGCCGTGCGTGGTGACCTTGACCGTCCGGCCTCGGTCGTCCCAACTTGCCTTGGGGCCGTCGATCCTGACGTGGTAGCCGTGCGGATAGACGTCCTTCGGGACGGCGATCTCGGTGGGTCCGTCGGCGTTTCGGCGCGTGGTGAAGGTGAGGCGGTAGGTGCGGGTCGCGGGGTCGTAGGTGGCTGTGAGCGGGTTGCCGGCTATGGCGGACGCGTACGGCTGACTGAGGAGTTCGGCGTTCGCACGCCAGTTCCCGCTCGGGTCGAGGTTGCAGTAGCCGCCGTTGCCCATGCACCACTGCCACCACGTCCAGCCGCTGGAGAAGCGGGACATGGCAGCGGTCATGTCGTTGATGAACTGCGCGCCGTGCGGGATGGCCGGGCTCGCGCCCCACTCGCCGACGATGACCGGCATGCGGTTGCGGGTCGGGTAGTCGCTGATAGCCGCCTCGTAGGCGGCGATGAAGGTGCCGTTCGGGTCGTAATCGGCGCCGGATTCCATCGCGGTCTCGTAGAAGTGCGGCATGTAGGCGGCATGCGGGTCGTCGATGTGACCGAGGGCGGTCGGGACGCCCACGCCGACGATGACCGTGGGTTCGACGAAAACCCAGGACCTGCGGTCGACGAGGCGTACGGCGTCGGCGAGGCGGTTCCACAGGTCGGTCAGCTGGGTGGCCTCAAAGCGGCTCGCGGCGGTCGGCAGGTCCTCGCCTTCGAGGAACTTGGCGAACGGCTCGTTCATCAGGTCGTAGCCGAGCAGCGCCGGGTGCCGTCCCAGCGTCGCGGCGACGGTCATCCACATACGGGCCTGGGCGGCGCGCAGGTCGCTGTCGTTGTACAGGTGGTCGAACGCCGCTTGTACGGACGGCTCGAAGTATTCCGAGAACCAGTCGCCGGGTATCGGCTCGAACGGCAGACCGTCGTCGCGCGTGGCCCAGTCGGGGATCCCGCGGGCGCCGAAGTGCGGGCCGTAGATGTCCTGGTGGGCGTCGAGGACGACCTTGACACCGTAGCGGTCGGCCCAGTCGAGGATGCGGCGCATCTTGGCGAGATAGGCGCGGTCGTACCGACCCTGGGCGGGTTCGAGGTCGTCCCAGAAGAAGGCGAGGCGCGCGAGGTTGAAGCCGTGCGCGGCCATCTCGCGCAGATCCGACTCGTGGATGTCGGCGAACGCCTCGGCGCCGCGGTGGTTTTTGTCGGAGAGGTCGAAGCCGCGCCACTGGGTCGCCCGGCCGCGGTCGTCGGCGATATACGTGCGGTCTCCCACGGTCACCCGGTCCGGCGCCGGGCCACCTCCCCCGCCGCCCGGATGGGCCTGGGCGGGGATCGCGCCGAAGGTGCACAGGAGTACGGCGGCGGCGAGAGCCGGCCACGCTCGGAGGCGAAGGCGCATGCACAGACCTTTCGGGGACGCGGAAGTGCGGGAACGCCCGTGGGACAGGCGGAAGTCGGGTGCGGCGGCGGTGCGCGAGCGAGTCGGATGTTACTGGTGGGTGCGGCAACTTCCCAGATGCACCGACCGGACCACGCGGCGATCCTCCGCGCGCCCCGGGCCGGGCGGACGTCGGCCTGGGACGCCGACGGCCGTCCGGGTGAGGGCGCGTGGGTCGCGGGTATCGCTTGGCTCGGTGGGGAGCCGGTGGACCGGCTCGGCGTGAGCGCGCACGACAACACCGGGCTCGACGCGCCCGATTCGCTGTCCCGACCCTTCGGTTCGCAAGCTGGGCGGGTCGGTTCGCCGGCCGCCCTGACGCGCCTGCCCGCTACCGGACGAGCCGGGCGAGCGCGGCCGCCACCAGCGTCTCCACACCGGTCGCCAGCGTGGGGTCGAGCACGGGCGCGAAGTACGGCGAGTGGTTGGTGGGGATGTTCTCCGCGATCCGGCCCGCCGCCTGCGCCTTTGCGTAGGCGTCCGGATCGCTCCCGCCGACGAACCAATACGCGGCGGGTACGCGGCCGGCGTCGGTCAGCAGCCCGAAGTCCTCGCTCGCCGGTATCAGCGGCAGCGGGACCAGTCGCTCCCGGTCGAACTGCGCCGTGAACGCCGCGAGCACGGCGTCGCCGGCCCGCTCGTCGTTGACCAGCGCGGGGAAGCTGTACAGCAGCTCGACCTCCGGTTCCGGTGCCCCGGACGTCGCCGCCTCGCCGCGGACGATCCGCTCGATCGCCGCGAGCGCCCGGTCACGGACCGCGGGCTCGAAGGAGCGTAGCGTCAAACCCAGTTCGGCCTCGTCGGGAATGATGTTCTCCTTGGTGCCCGCGTGCATCGACCCGACGGTCAGCACCACCGGGTCGGTTGCCGCCACCTCCCGGGACACCACGGTCTGCAGGCGCAGCACCGTCGCGGCGGCCAAGACCACCGGGTCCACGGCCGCCTCCGGCCGCGAGCCGTGACCGCCCTTGCCGCGCAGCCGGATCCGGATGGCGTCGCCGGCGGCCATGGTGACCCCGTTGCGATAGCCGATCCGGCCGGCCGGTCTCGGGCCCACGTGCTGGCCGAACGCGACCGCCGGGGTGCCGAACCGTTTGTACAGGCCGTCGTCGAGCATCGCCCGGGCGCCGCGGCCGATCTCCTCCGCGGGCTGGAAGACCAGTAACACCCGGCCCGACCAGTCGGTGCAGTGGCGGGCCAACATGGTCGCGGCACCGATCAGCCACGTGGTGTGCATGTCGTGGCCGCAGGCGTGGGCAACCCCGTCGTTCACCGACGCATAGGGCAGGCCGGTCTTCTCCGTGACCGGCAACGCGTCGATGTCGGCGCGCAGCAACACGGTCGGCCCGTCGCCCCGGGCGAGGACGCCGACCACGCCGGTGCCGCCGACCCCTTCGACCGTCTCGCAGCCGAGCGCGCGCAGGTGCGCGGCGACGCGGGCCGCCGTGCGGTGCTCCTCGAAGGACAACTCGGGGTGCCGGTGCAGGTCCTGGTACAGCTCGGTCAGCTCGGTCAGCAGGTCGAGTGGTGTGGCAATCATCAGACACCTTCCGTCCGGTCGGCGGGACACGGCCGATGGTAGCGCCGGCGCATTGACTGAGTGAGAGCTCACTCATTATTCTCCTTCGGGTGACCGACAACACGATCAGTGGGGACCGGCGGCGGCGCCGCGCGCCCTCCCTGGAGCCCGAGGAGCGGCGCGCCGCTATCATCGCCGCCACTCTCCCGCTCCTGCTGGAGCGCGGTGTGTCGGTGTCCACGCAGCAGATCGCCCGGGCTGCGGGCATCGCCGAGGGCACGATCTTCAGCGTGTTCCCGGACAAGCACTCGCTCATCCACGCCACCGTGCTGAGCAGTTTCGAGCCGACGCCCATCGTGGCCGCGATCGCCGCGGTTGATCCGGACCTTGAACTGCGCGACCGGCTGACCACGGTGATCCACGTCATCGCCGACCAACTCGTCGCGACCGAGCCGCTCGTGGCCGCGCTGCGCAGTCAGACCGTGCCGGCGGAGGTCAAGGAACCATTCCTGGCGGAGGTGGCGCGCTACCGGCAACACCTCGTCACGGCAGTCGCCGATGTGATCAAGCCCGACCGCCGACTGTTGCGCCAGTCGCCGACGATGGTCGCTCAACTGGTGGTGGCGATGGTATTCGCCACCACCCGGGGCACGTTCGGCCTCGGCGACGCGCTCGACACCAGCGAGATCTCCACGCTGCTGCTGGACGGTCTGCTCAAGCGCGACCATGCCGCCGGCCCGGCGCGGCAGCCGACCCGGTCGACCGAAAGGGTGCGACGCTGATGTTACCGCGCTTGCTGCGCCGGTACCTGCGGCCTTACCGGGGTGCCCTCACCCTTCTCCTCCTCCTGCAGGTCGGGCAGGCCATCGCCGCCCTCCAACTGCCGAGTCTCAACGCCGACCTCATCGACAACGGCGTGCTCGCCGGCGACAACGGATACATCCTGCGGATCGGCGGGGTGATGGCGGCCGTCGCGCTGGCCCAGATCTGCTGTTCGATCACGGCGGTTTATCTCAGCGCCCGGGTCGCCACCGCGCTGGGTTACGACCTGCGGGCGGCGGTCTTCGACCGGGTGCTGTCCTTCTCCACCCGGGAGGTGAACCGGATCGGCACGGCGTCGCTCTTCAACCGCACCACCAACGACGTGCAACAGATCCAGCTCCTGGCGCTGCTCACCGGCACCGTGCTGGTGCCCGCGCCGATCGTGTGCGTCGGTGGCGTCGTCATGGCGCTGCGCCTGGACGGGCCGCTGTCCGGCATCTTCGCGGTCATCATCCCGGTGCTGGTCGTCATCGTGGGTGTCCTGGTCGGCCGGATGCTTCCACTGCACCGGTTGGCCCAGGCCCGGCTCGACCGCGCCAACGGCATCCTGCGCGAGCAGATCACCGGGGTCCGGGTCATCCGGGCATTCGTCCGAGACGACCGCGAGCGCCGCAGGTTCACCGCGGCGAACGAGGAACTCACCGAGGTGTCGCTGCGCGTCAGCCGGCTCACGGCCGTGATGTTCCCCATCCTGATGCTGGTCATCTACGTGTCCAGCGTCGCCGTCCTGTGGTTCGGCGGGCACCGGATCGCCACCGGACCGATGCCGGTCGGCGCGCTGCCGGCGTACCTGTCGTACCTGATGCAGATCCTCATGTCGATTCTGTCGGCCACCTTCATGTTCACCATGATTCCGCGGGCCGAGGTGAGCGCCGAACGCATCCGGGACGTCCTCGACACGCAGCCGATGCGGCGGGCGCCGGACCACGCCCGGACCGCGCTGCCCCGCGTCGGCGAGGTCGAACTGTCCGAGGTGGAGTTCCGCTACCCCGGCGCCGATTCGGCCGTATTGCAGGGCATCGATCTCGTGGCCCGCCCGGGCACCGTCACGGCGATCGTCGGCGGTACCGGCAGCGGCAAGACGACCCTGCTCAACCTGGTGGCGCAGCTGATCGAGGCGAGCGCGGGCAGCGTCCGGGTCGGCGGTGCCGACGTGCGGGAGCTGGCGCCCGCGGTGCTCGCGGCGCAGGTGGGGTACGTACCGCAGCGGCCGTTCCTGTTCTCCGGGACCATCGCCGGCAATCTCCGGCACGGCAGGCACGACGCCACCGAGGCCGATATGTGGCACGCCCTGGAGGTCGCCCAGGCCCGGGAGTTCGTCGAACGGCTCCCGCAAGGTCTGGAGGCCACGGTCACCCAGGGCGGCTCCAACCTGTCCGGTGGGCAGCGCCAGCGGCTGGCCATAGCCCGGGCGCTCATCCGCCGGCCCGCGATCTACCTGCTCGACGACTCGTTCTCCGCGCTGGACTACGCCACCGAGGCGGCGCTGCGTACCGCGCTCATCGGCGAGACGGCCGCAGCGACTGTACTGGTCGTCGCGCAGCGGGTCAGCACCATCCGGGACGCGGACCACATCGTCGTGCTGGACGAGGGTCGCGTCGTCGGGACCGGCACGCACAGCGAACTGCTCGCGCACAACGCCACGTACCGGGAAATCGCCCTGTCCCAGCTGAACGACCAGGAAGCCGCGTGACATGACGCAGCCCACCACGAACAAGCGCCCGCCCCTGGCGGGCGCGGTCGGCGCCGGGCGCGCACTGGGCGGCGGGATGCCACCGCCTGCGGTGCTGGACCTGCGCGGCTCGATCCGCCGCCTGGCGCGCACCCTGCGTCCGGACGGCAGGCTCATCGCCGCGACCGCCGGCTGCGCCGTGGTCGGCGTCGGCCTGGCGGTGCTGGGACCGCTCACACTCGGCAAGGCCACCGACGTCATCATCACCGGCCACATCGGCGCCCGGCTACAGCCGGGCATCACCAAGGCCGAGGCCGTCGCCCATCTGCGCGCGACCGGGGACAACCGGCTGGCGGACGTGGTGTCCCCGCTGCCCGTGTTACCCGGCCACGGGATCGACTTCACCCGTCTGGGCTGGGTCCTGCTCGTGGCCCTGCTGCTGTATGTCTTCTCCGGGGTGTTCGGCATCGTCCAAGCCCGGCTCACCGCCCGGGCGGTGCAGCGGATCGGCTTCCGGCTCCGGGAGGAGGTCGAGGCGAAGCTCTCCCGGTTGCCGCTGAGTTACTTCGACCTGCAGTCGCGCGGGGACGTGCTCAGCCGCGCGACCAACGACATGGACAACCTCACCCAGACCATGCAGCAGACGCTGAGCCAGTTGCTGACGTCGATCCTCACCATCGCCGGCGTGGTCGCGGTGATGTTCTGGGTGTCGTGGCTGCTTGCCCTCGTCGCGCTGACCACGGTCCCACTGTGCCTGCTCGGTGCCACCAGGATCGGCCGCCGGGCACAGCCCCACTTCGTCAAGCAGTGGGCCACCACCGGCCGGCTCAACGGGCACATCGAGGAGACGTACGCCGGACACACGGTGGTACGGGTCTTCGGGCTGCAGGACGCGGTGCGAAAGGATTTCGACCGCCACAACCGCGAGTTGCGTCAGGTCGGCTTCCGGGCGCAGTTCGCCTCCGGAACCATCCAACCCACCATGCTGTTCCTCGCCAACATCAACTTCGTCCTGGTCGCGGTGAGCGGCGGGCTGTTCGCCACTGCCGGCGTAATCACCCTCGGCAGCGTCCAGGCATTCATCCAGTACTCCCGCCAGCTGAGCCAGCCGATCACTCAGGTGGCGACCATGAGCAATCTCCTACAGTCCGGCATCGCCTCGGCGGAGCGGATATTCCAGCTGCTCGACACCGAAGAGCAGCCGCCTGATCCGGTACCACCGGTCCGGCCGGCCGCGGTAGGGGGCCGAATCGTCTTCGAGGATGTCTGCTTCCGGTACTCGCCGGACGAACCGCTGATCGAGCACCTCTCGTTCACCGCCGAGCCGGGGCAGACGGTCGCGATCGTCGGCCCCACGGGCGCCGGGAAGACGACCCTGGTCAACCTCCTGATGCGCTTCTACGACATCACCGCGGGCCGGATCAGTATCGACGGTGTGGACATCGCGACGATGACCCGGGAGGACGTGCGGCGCAACATCGGCATGGTGCTGCAGGACACCTGGCTGTTCCGGGGCACCGTCGCCGACAACATCGGGTACGGCGCGGACCGCCCGACAGCCGAACAGATCGAGGAGGCCGCCCGCGCGGCGCATGTCGACCACTTCGTGCGCGCCATGCCGGACGGTTACCGGACGATGCTGGACGAGGCGGGTACCAACCTCAGTGCCGGTGAGCGGCAACTCCTGACGATCGCACGCGCGTTCCTCGGCCGGCCGGGCATCCTGATCCTGGACGAGGCGACCAGTTCCGTGGACACCCGTACCGAGATCCTGATCCAGCGCGCGATGAACACGTTGCGCACCGGGCGGACCAGCTTCGTCATCGCCCACCGGCTGTCCACGGTCCGCGACGCCGACCTGATCCTCGTCATGGAGGCGGGTCACATCGTCGAGCAGGGCACCCACGACCAGCTGTGCGCGGCCGGCGGCGCCTACGCGCGGCTGCACGCCGCGCAGTTCGCCGGGGCGGATCGCCACCGGAACTGACCCCCGTCCCGGTCACGCACGGTCAGGCCGTCCCGTCGGCGACCGCGACGTGGATGACCTGACCCGACACGATGGTGGCCGCGTCGCCGGCCAGGAACGCCACCGTGGCCGCGAGTTCGGCGTCCGCCGTCGCCCGCCCGCCCGGCGCGGGCGAACCCGGCGCCGGCGGGAGGATCTCCGCCGCGGCCGGCGCACGCACGCCGAGACCCGCGACGACGAGGTTGGCGGTGACGCCGAACGCGTCGGCCTCCAGCGCCAGCGTCCGGGTGAACCCTTCCAGCCCGGCCCGGACCGTGGCGTTCTCCCGCCGGCCCGCGGCGCCGAGCACGTTGGCCACGGTGACGATGCGCCCGTACCCCTCTCTGATCATCGGGTCGAGCACCGCCCGGCTGATCAGGAACGTCTCCCGCAGCGGCCCGCCCACGTACCCGTCCCAGTCCGCTACCTCGCACAGCGGCCCGCTCAGCAGGGCGTCGACGACGTTCAGCAGCACGGCGGGTGGGCCGAGATGCTCGTCGACGTAGTCCACCGCCTGCTGCACGGAGTCGGCCTCGCTCGCGCGTACCGCCAGGGATATCGCCCGTCGGCCCGACCGGCGCGCGCGATCCACGGCCGCGGCGCAGGCATCCGGCGACGGGCCGAGCACGGCGAGGTCGAATCCCTCGTCGGCCAGCCGTCCCGCGATCGCGTCGCGGGCGGCCCAGCCCGCTCCGGAAAGGATGGCAACTCCGGCCACATCGGCCTCCCCCCAGCCGTTCGAAGGCGGGAGCGTACCAGTCGAACGAGCCGTATCCCTCGATGGCCGACGCGGCTGAGGGGGTGCGTGCGCGGCGACGTGTACGGGTCGCATCGGTCTGGACCCGTTCGCCGACCCCTGCCTAGACTCGGCGACTTCCTTGGAAATCCTGAGGCGGCATGGTCCCGCCTCAGTCTCTGCCTTTTCCCGCCGCGGAACCCGGCCCCAGCGCTGCCCCAGTCGGAAGCGCGGGCACCGCGACGGAATGCCCGACGGATCCCGTAGGCCCGCCCGCGACCGCGCGGCGGTGCCCAGCCCTGCAGCCGTACACCGAATGGGAGTGCGCCATGCCCGGCAACGATCACTACGTCCGGCAGATCCTCGATTCGTTATCCCCCGACGAGGACCGGATCTGCCTGGTACACAAGGATATTCCGACACGAGCCGGCGAGCTGGCCGCCGCGGTCCGCGCGGCCGCCGCCGGGTTGCGTGCACACGACGTCGGCGTTGGCGACGTCGTCGCGGTGATGACGGTCAACAACACCCCCGCGACGCTCATCCTGCGCTACGCCGCCGGCCTCGTCGGTGCCGTCGTCGTGCACGTCGGCACGGTGAACGCGGTCAACCCCGGCGATGTGCTGCGAGCCGGCGAGCAGTTCGACATCGTCAAGAGCACCAGGGCGACCGTGTTCGCGATCGACGCGGACAACGCCGCCCGGGCCCGCGAGCTGCGCGCCCGGTTCGAACGGCCGCTGCTCCTCGTGGGGTTGGGCGATCTCGGTCCCGATGTCGTGGACCTGAGCGTGCTCCCGCCCGACGCCTTCGATCCGGCCGATGCCGCACAGGGCGAACTCGCCGTCGTCACGTACACCAGCGGCTCGACCGGGCGACCGAAGGGCGTCTGTTGGTCGTTCGAGGTGAGGAACGACGTCACCGCGCGGATGGCCGCCCAGGGGCACCGGCAGACGGCGCTCATCACCGCGCCGTTGACGCACACGGCCGCGTTCGTCTCCGACAACGTGCTGGTGAGCGGCGGCACGGTCGTGCTGCACCACGGATTCGACGCGGCGGCCGTGCTGCGCGCGATCGGCCGGCACCGGATAACCCGGATGATGCTCTCCGCTCCGCAGGTGTACGCCCTGAAGGACCACCCGGACGTCGGCACCGCCGACCTGTCCAGCCTGCGGGACCTCGCGTACACCGGCAGCCCGGCCGCCGCCGACCGGCTCGCCGAGGCCGTCGAGGTCTTCGGCCCGGTACTCAGCCAGATCTACGGCAACAGCGAGTGCGGCCCGATGTGCCGGCTCACCGGCGACGACCACACGCAGCCGGAGCTGCTGACCACCGTGGGCCGGCCGGTCGAGCCGGTGACGGTGAGCATCCGGGACCCGCTCGACGATCGCGAACTGCCGACCGGCGAGGCAGGCGAAGTGTGCGTCCACACGCCGCTGTCGATGGCCGGGTACTGGGACGATCCGGAGCTGACCGCACGGACCCTGCGTGGCGGTTGGCTGCACACCGGCGACATCGGCCACCTCGACGAGCGCGGCTACCTGCACCTGCGCGGCCGGCTCGCGGACGTCATCAAGACCAACGGCATCAAGGTGTACCCGGCGGCCGTGGAGAAGGCGTTGTCGGCACACCCCGCGGTGGCGCAGGCGGCGGTGTTCGGGGTCGCGAACGCCGACCGGGTGGAGCGCATCCACGCCGTGGTGGTCGCGCGCGACGGCCACCGCGTCACCGCCGACGACCTGCGCGACCACGTCGCCACGGCCCTGTCGCCGAACCAGGCCCCCGCCGTCGTGACGTTCCGCGCGGAACTGCCGGTGCTCGGCTTCGGCAAACCCGACCGGTTGCGGCTGCGCGCGGAGGCCGAGCATGCCGGCGGGCCGCCGGTCCACGACGCATTGGAGATGCGATGACCCTTCCCACCACGTACGCCGCCGGGCGGGACACCCATCCGGCCGAGGAGGCCAGGCGCGAGTACCCGGCCGCGCCGGCGGAACCGACCCTGCTGGTACCGGCGCTCGCGGGGGCCGCCGACACCGGCGGACCGCCGGAAGCGGCGAGCACCGAACGGGAACTGTCCGAGACGACGAGCGCTCGGCTGACCGCGCACTGCGTGGCGCGCGGACTGACCCTGGAATCGGTCGTGCAGGTCGCCTGGGGCGCGTTGTTGGGCCTGCTGACCGGCAACGAACACGTGGTCTTCGGCGGGCCGATACTTCCCGTCCGGCTGCGGTACCGGCCGGACGCCTCCTTCGCCGCGACGGCGGGCCGGCCGGCTGAGGAGCAGTCCGAACCGGCCGGCCACGAACCGTACCGGAGCCACCCGGCGGAGGAGTTGTTCGACACGTCGGTGGAGATGGCCGCCACCGACCCGGTGGGCTCGCACACCGGCGGGGTCCCGGTCCGCTGCGTCGTGCATCCGGGCCGGCGGGTACGGCTGTGCCTGACCGCGGCGGACGGTACGGATACCGACCTGCCGGCGAGCCTGCTCGTCCGGCTGCTCGAGGCGTTCGCCGACGACCCGGACCGCCCGCTCGGCACGATCGCGTTGCTGACCGGCGACGAGCACCGCCGGATGCTGACCCAATGGAACGACAACGGCCCGGATACGCCCCCGGCCTCTCTGGCCGACGTGGTACGGCGACAGGCCACGGACAACCCGCACCGAACCGCGCTGGTCGGCGACGGGGGCGCGCTGACGTACGCCCAGCTGGATTCCCGTGCCGACCGGCTGGCCCACCTGATACGGCGCCGAGGCTGCGGTCCCGAGGACATCGTCGCGCTCGCGTTACCCCGCTCGGTGTGGATGGTCGTCGCGATCGTCGCGGTCGGCCGGGCCGGCGCCGCCTACCTGCCCGTGGATCCCGATTACCCGGCCGAGCGCGTCGCGTTCATGCTCACCGACGCGCAACCGGCCCTGCTCGTGACGACCACCGAGGCGGCGCTGCCGCCCGGTGTCGGGCCGGAGCGGATCGTGCTGGACGATCCCGAGACCACCGCCGCTCTCGACGGCGATTCCGGCTCCGGTGACGAGCATCCGCCGTGCCGGATGGCCAATCCGGCGTACGTCATCTACACCTCCGGCACGACCGGACGTCCCAAGGGGGTCGTGGTCACCCACGCGGGGCTGGCGTCGCTCGCGGTGGCGAAGGTGGAGCGCATGGCGGTCACGCCGGACAGCCGCGTCCTGCAGTTCGCCTCCCCGAGCTTCGACGCGTCGGTCACCGAACTGGTGGCCTCCTTCACCGCCGGCGCGACCCTGGTCGTCCCGCCGGCCGGGCCGCTGGCCGGCGAGGAACTGGAACAGGTTCTCGTCGACGAGCGGATCAGCCACGCGGTGCTGCCGCCGGTCGCGGTGGCCGGCCTCGCCGAGCCCCGGCTGCCGGGCCTGCGCACCCTTGTGATGGCGGGCGAGGCGTGCCCGGCCGAACTGGCCGCGACCTGGTCGGGCAACCGCCGGACGATCAACGCGTACGGCCCGACCGAGGCCACCGTGTGCGCGACCATGAGCGAGCCGCTGTCGGGTTCGGCGCAGCCGTCGGTGGGCGGGCCGATCGCCGGCCGGTCGGTCTACGTGCTCGCGGACGGGGTGCGGCCGGTACCGCCCGGTGTCGTCGGCGAGCTCTACATCGCCGGTCCCGGCCTGGCTCGGGGCTACCTGCGGCGGCCCGGCCTCACCGCCACGCGGTTCGTGGCCAACCCGTTCGCGCCCGGGGAGCGGATGTACCGGACCGGGGACCTGATGTCCTGGCGACGGGACGGAACGCTGGCCTTCCACGGTCGGGCCGACGACCAGGTCAAGATTCGCGGGTACCGCATCGAACTGGGCGAGGTGGCCGCCGCGGTGGCCGGTCACCCGGGTGTCGCCCACGCGGTCGCCGTCGTCCGGGAGGACGGGCCGGGTGGTCCGCGGATCGTGGCGTATGTGGTGCCGGCGGGCGAAGACGCGCCCGATGTCGCCGCCCTGCGCCGACACGTCGAGCGCTTCCTGGCGCCGTACATGGTGCCGGCCGCCTTCGTGAACCTCGACGAACTCCCGCTGACGCGCAGCGGCAAGCTCGACCGGGCCGCACTGCCGGCGCCGAAGGAGACCTCCGGCACGACAGGCCGACCGCCGCGCAATCCGACCGAGGCCGCCCTCGCCGAGTCCTTCGCCAAGGCTCTCGGCCTGTCCGTGGTGGACATCGACAGCGACTTCTTCGAGTTGGGCGGCAACAGCATGCTCACCATCGTGCTGATCCGCGAGGCCCGCCGGGCAGGACTGTCGATCTCGCCGCGGGATCTGATCAACCACCCGACGATCGAGGCGCTCGCCGTGGTGGCCAGGACCATCCAGGCGAATCGGATGAACAGGCATCAAAGGAGCGACGCGTGAACACCCGACCGGTGATCTCCCCCGACGACATCGACGACATCGACCTGGCCGATGCGCGGCTGCACGCCGAGTGCGACCTGAGCGAGGTGTGGCGCCACCTGCGCACGCACCGGCCGGTCTATTGGCACACGCCTCGCGAGTCGCGACCCGGTTTCTGGGTCGTGAGCCGCTACGCCGACGCGATGACCGTCTACCGCGGCAAGGACCGGTTCACCACGGAGGGCGGCAACGCGCTGGCCACGATCCTCACCGGCGGCGACTCGGCATCGGGCACCATGCTGGCGGTGACCGACGGCCAACGGCACACGCAGATCCGCAACATCCTCATGCGGGCCTTCTCCCCCCGGATGCTGGACGAGATCAAGCAGGCGCTGCGGGTGACGGTGGACGGGCTGCTGGTCGAGGCGATCCGCAAGGGCACCTGCGACTTCGCCCACGACGTGTCGGGGAACGTGCCGCTGGCCGCCATCTGCGACCTGCTCGCGATTCCCCGGGAGGACCGCCGGCACCTGCTCGATCTGACCTCGCACGCGTGGAGTTCCGACTACGCCGACGCCCCGTACCAGGACAGCTGGACGGCGAAGAACGAGATCCTGCTGTACTTCTCCGATCTGGCCGCCACCCGCCGGGACGGCAAGAACGACGACGTGGTGAGCCTGCTGGCCGGTAGCCGGATCGACGGCGAGCACCTGACCGATGCCGAGCTGATGGCCAACTGCTACGGCCTGATGATCGGCGGGGACGAGACCGGCCGGCACGCCATCACCGGCGGACTGCTCGCCCTGATCGAGAATCCCGACCAGTGGGCGGCCCTCAAGAAGGGCGAAGCGGACATGTCGACCGCGGTGGAGGAGGTGCTGCGCTGGACCCACCCGTCGCTGCACGGCGGCCGTACGGTCACCGCCGACGTGACGGTCAACGGGCGGCAGTTCGCCACCGGTGACGCGGTCAGCGTATGGATCTCCTCGGCCAACTTCGACGGCGAGGTCTTCGCCGATCCGGACCACTTCGACCTCAACCGCTCCCCGAACAAGCACCTGACCTTCGCGTTCGGCTCCCACTTCTGCCTCGGCCACTACCTGGCGCGGCTCGAGATCGAGGCGGTGCTCGACGGGCTGCGCCGGCTGGTGGCCGACATCGAACCGCTCGGCCCGCCGCAGCCGATCTACTCCAGCATCTTGTCCGGCATGCAGTCACTGCCGGTACGCCTCGTCCCGGAACCAGACGCGATCGCCGCGGCCTGACCCCCACTCGGAACGGAGAACAGCCATGAACCAAACTGATCGCAAGCCCACGGACGTCGACGTCGTCGTGGTCGGCGGCGGGCCGGCGGGCTCGACCGTCGCCTCGTTCGTCGCGATGCGGGGCGGCCGGGTGTTGCTGCTGGAGAAGGAGACCTTTCCCCGGTACCAGATCGGCGAGTCCCTGCTGCCGTCGACCACACAGTGGATCTGCGGGCTGCTCGGCGTGGCCGACGAGGTGGAGTCGGCCGGCTTTCAGACCAAGACGGGCGGCACCTTCCTGTGGGGCGCCAGCCCGAAGCCGTGGTCCTTCACCTTCGCGACCGACAGCCACCAGGGACGCCACGCGTTCCAGGTGGAGCGCATGAAGTTCGACAAGATACTGCTGGACAACGCCCGCCGGGTCGGCGTGGACGTGCGGGAGCGGTGCGCCGTACGGGACGTCATCGCCGATCCGGACCGGGTACGCGGCGTGCGGTACACCGACGCCGACGGGGTGGAGCACACGGTCACCGCCAGGTTCGTCGTCGACGCCTCCGGCAATACCAGCCGCATTCGCCGGCATGTGGGCGGTACCCGCGAACTCGCCGAGTACTTCCGCAACATCGCCGTGTTCGGGTACTTCGAGGGCGGCAAGCGGATGGACCCGCCCCTGCGGGGGAACATCCTGTGCGCGGCGTTCGGCGGCGGCTGGTTCTGGTACATCCCGCTGAGCGACGAGCTGACCAGCGTGGGTGCCGTGGTCCCGGCCGAGATGGCCGACAAGATCCAGAAGGATCGGGAGGGCGCACTCGCGCGGTTCATCGGCGAGTCGCCCATGATCAGCGACTTCCTCGGTGACGCGCGCCGGGTGACCGAGGGCCCGTACGGACAGGTTCGAGTGCGCAAGGACTACTCGTACAGCAACACCCGCTTCTGGCGGCCCGGCATGGCACTGGTCGGCGACGCCGCCTGCTTCGTGGACCCGCTGTTCTCCACCGGCGTCTACCTGGCCACGTACAGCGGCCTGCTGGCGGCCCGATCGATCAACAGCGTGCTGTCCGGACACGTCGACGAGCAACGTGCTTTCGCCGAAGCCGAGTTCCGCCACCGCCGCGAGTACAACCTGTACTACGAGTTCCTCAAGGCGGTCTACGACACGCACCAGGACGAGACCTCATACTTCTGGACCGCGAAGAAGCTGACCGGCGGCACGGCCTCCGAATCCGACTCGTTCAGCTACCTCACCGCCGGCCTGGGCGCCGGCGAGTACACGCCGCTGGACGGTGGACCCGACACCCCGGACGCGGCACCGCGGTCGCGGGTGCGCGGGCCGGACGAGGACGCCGCGATGCGGGCGTTCTGGGAGGGCCGCACCGAGGAGTTCACCACCGACAACCACCCGGACCCCAACCACCTCCGGCTGGAGGGCGACAACCACCGGCGGCTGCTGAGCACCATCGCGGACGGCTGGCGGTCACGACCCGACCGGCTGACCGTGTCGGCCGACAGCATGTACTGGGAGGAGCCCGAACCCGCGCTCAGCGAGCCCGCACCCGAGGCCGGATGACGCCGGCGAGCTGAGCGAGCGGTCCGGGCAGCGCCATCTCGCGGTGCTCGCACGCGACCTCGTGCACCTCGATCAGCCCGGTGACGTAGGGCCGCCAGGCGTCTCGGTTCGCCACGCCGGGCCGGCGGCCCTTCGTCGCGCGGAACAACAGCAGGTCACCGTCGAACGCCGCCGCCGGCGACTGGCGCATCAGCCGGGCGTTGTTGAGAAAGACCTCCACGACCGCGTGCCGGGTTGCCTCGTCGAGGGCGGACAACGGTCCGCCCCCGCCGCCCCCAGCCCCCCCCCCCCCCCCCCCCCCCCGCCCAAGCTGGGGGGTGGCCCGGGGGCCCCCCCCCAA
>NZ_JBEXCV010000088.1:0-38549 GCF_040605455.1 Embleya sp. NPDC005575
CGGTCGGCGCAGCTCGCGCGCCGCGCCTGGCACGGCGCCCGGGTCGGGCTCGAACAAGGCTGTCATCGAGGGCTCCGTTCGGCGTCGGCGTCGAACCCCGACACCGCACCCTGCGTGTGGCTGATCGCCTCGAACAGTCGCACCGGATCCGGTTCCCGGTCGTCGGCGAACGCGGGCCGGCCGAGTTCGTGCAACGGAAACTCGTGCAACGGAAAACCGAGCCGGCCGGGCGCCGCCGCCCAGGGCCGCGCGGCGGACCGGCGCTCTCGGGAGCGATGCCGGTCGTCGGTCGTGCGTTCAGCCTTCATGTCTCGCATCATGCCCAGGGCAACCGGGAGAGGCAGCCCACGTTCACCTCATCGAGTGAACCGCCGAACGAGCACCAACCACCAATCCCGAACCCCCACGCCCGAACCCTCGCGCCCGGACAGCCGGTGAGCCCGAACCCCAGCCGGGCCACGCGAGTCACGCGGACGACGGTCAACGTCCGCCGGGACTGGCCGCCGCTGCCGGTCGACGAATCCTCGGCTCCTCGGGCCGGTTCGCCCGACGACGACCTGCCGAAGGCCACCGTCTCGTCCGCTGAACTCATCCGGTCCGCAACGCGCACTCGGCATCACCGCGGAACGCGAACTCGCCGTTCTCCGGGCCTGGGACACCCATCCGGCCCGAGCCGGTGGGTGGGTACCGCGCAGTCATTCCCGAACAACGGCCCACGGCGTCGATCGGTTCCCGAATCACTTGCCGTGCGTCGAGTCGATCCTCGAAAAACCCATCACCGATGTCGTTTTCCCTACACCATCGGGGCCTTCCGTTCATCACACTTGGATACCGCCGCCCCGCGGAAACCGGTTTCGGTGGATCATGGGCGCAGCGCGGGTGGGATGTCCCCGCCCGCCGGGAGGGGAATCGTCTGCCCCGTCAGTGGGTTGCGTTCACCCTTCCATGTCCCAGTGGCAAGAGAAGGAGTCGCCGGATGGTCGCATCGTCTGTGGACGAACTGCGGATTTCGTTGGAGAAGGAGGCTACCGAACTGGCCGCGCAGCGAGACCGGCTGCGCGAGGAACTGGTGGACGTGGAAAGGCAGTTGGCGGCTCGACTCAGCGCGGTGGAGCACCTCGCGCTGATCCGTCCGCTGGTGCCGCTGCCGCGCGTCGAGGCCGAAGCCGTCGCACCGGTCGAGGTCGCGCCGGTCGAGGCTGAGCCCGTCGTCGAGGCGCCGGCCGAGGTCGCGCCGGTGGAGGAGGCGCCGGCCGAGGAGGCCATGGTCGAAGAGACCGCAGTCGAGGAAGCGCCGATCGAGGCTGCACCGATCGAAGAGGTCGTCGTCGCCGCCCCGGCTCCGAGCCGGAAGCGGAAGGCGGTTGCGGCCACGAAGGAGAAGACGCGGATACAGGCCGCGTCGGCGCGTAAGGCTCCGGCGGCCAAGTCCGCCACCGCCAAGCCCGCCACCAAGCCCGCTGCGAAGCCGGCGACCAAGTCCACCGCCAAGAAGAAGACCACTCGCGCGAAGGCGGCTCCCGTCGAGCCGATCGCGCCCGAACCGGCGGCCGCTCGCCCGGTCCGCTCCCACCTGCGCGACGAGATCGCCGCGTTGTTGGAAGGCACCGGCGAGCCCATGAACGTCCGCCAACTCACCGAGGCCCTGGGCGAGACCGCCACCAAGAGCCGGATGGAAAGCGTGCGCACCTCCACGGAGGGCCTGGTCAAGGCCGGGCGCGCGATCAAGGCCGGCCGCGGTCTGTTCACCGGCCCCGGCGCCTGAACCACCCCGGGTACGCCCGGATGCACCGGCCACCGCCGGCTCGACGGTACGCCTTGCGGCTACCCCGAGCCGGCGGTGTCGTCGTCGATCGGGTCGACTCGCTCCGGCCGGCCCGAAGGCGGCCTCGACGCGGCGGCCCACATCCTGAGCGGCCGCGTCGTCACCCATGATCCAGGCCACCTCGAAGCACCCGACGACGATCGCCCGCCGCACACGACACCCGTCAGCGCCCTGTTGCCGCGTGCCCCATCGGCCACCCGACCGTGCCGCGCGGTGACGTGGACGAACGCGCCGGAACCCCCACGACCTGACTCGCCCGCATCGCCGGATCCGGCACACGGACCGGACGGGCTGCCCCCGGGAGGGCAACCCCGGTCCGGTGACTCGCACTTCGCTCCGAAGGGGATGCCGCCGTCGGCCGCGTGGCATCGCACCAACCGGGCGCCGGCAGCCGAGGATGTTTGCCGAACGTGACGGGACGTTCACCGCAACGCCTGTCGGCCGGGTGTGTCAGGCGCCTAGATTGGCCTGGACCACCCCACCCGGCATCCGGAGATGAGAGTTCGTGGCCGAGTCCATACTCGACGCAGAGTCGGCTTTACCAGAGCGGAAGATCAACACCGAGGTCGCGCATACAGCCCGCGTGTGGAACTACTGGCTGGGCGGCAAGGACAACTACCCCGTGGACCGCGAGACCGGCGATCGAATCGCCGCGATCCACTCCGGGACGCGCGACTACGCGCTCGCCGACCGGCAATTCCTGGGCCGAGCGATCCGCCATCTCGCCGGCGACCTGGGCATCCGCCAGTTCCTCGACATCGGCACAGGCCTGCCGACTGCCGGGAACACCCACGAGATCGCCCAGAGTGTGGCCCCGGAATCGCGGATCGTGTACGTCGACAACGATCCCCTGGTGCTCGTACATGCCCGGGCCCTGCTGACCAGCAGTCCGGAGGGGGCGACCCGCTACATCGACGCCGACCTGCGCGACGTGGACGAGATTTTGGCCCGCGCGGCCAAGACGCTGGACTTCGGGCAACCCGTCGCGCTGGTCCTGCTCGGAGTGATCATCTTCGTCAACGACGACGACGAGGCGTACGGGACGGTCGGCCGACTGCTGGACGCGCTTCCCTCCGGCAGTCACCTGGCGCTGTCCCACACGGTGACCAGCCCCCCGGCACCGCCGGACGTGGACGACGCCGTGGCGTTCTGGAACGCGCACGGCACGCCCAAACTCAAGCAGCGCTCGCCCGAGGACATCGAGCGTTTCTTCGACGGCCTGGAACTGCTCGAACCCGGCGTCCTCTCGTGTTCCCGCTGGCGTCCCGAGTCCGGCGACAAAACCCCGGATGTGGCCATGTACGGCGCGGTGGGACGCAAGCCGTAACCGCCGGGAGCACACCGGCCGGTGCCGGAGGCACGTCCGGCATGTGACGTTGGCACGTGCCCCACCGCCGAAGACGCCGTCTGCCCGGCATGGCGGCCCCTCGGATCCGTCCGCATCAGAGGGGCCGCCGATACAGCGGTGTCGAGCGCTATGGCCGGAGGACGAGCGGCGCCGACGGGTCAGCCCTGGTGGCCGCCACCGTGCTGCTGCGCCTCACCCATGTGGTGCTCGCCCTTGTCGTGCTCGCCCTGGTTGTGCTCGCCCTTGTCGTGGTCGCCGTCGATGTTCGCGCACACGTTGCCGATCGTGGGGCTGAACAGGCCGATCAGGTTGAGGCTGTTGCCGCAGATGTTGATCGGCACGTGGATCGGGATCTGGATGTTGTTGCCGGACAGCACGCCAGGCGAGCCGACCGCCGCGCCCTGCGCCTCGGAACCGGCGTTGGCGACGCCCGCGCCCGAAATGACGAGCGCGGCGACGCCGACGCCCAGGGCCGCGGTCTTCTTGAACGTGTTCATCTGATCTCCGTTTCGGATGGCGCCGCGGTTGGCGCGACCGCCCGGTGCAACGACCCGAAACCCGGCAGGCAACTGGTGATTCGAGGTGTTCACCCAGGTGGCGGCACTCGTCGGGGCCGACGAGATGTCGGGGCGAGGCGGCGTGTTCGGCAGGTCGGCGCGGGGTACTCGTCGCCGAACCGCGCCGGCGCCACCTCGCGGGCGAAGCCGATCGAAGCCGACATCAGGAAGCAGGGCCGCCTCTTGCCTGTCCCCTCCCACCCGACCCGCCGCGCCCTGCTGTTCGGTACGGCCGGCACCGCCGTACTGCTCGCCGGCGGCCCGCGGACGCTGCTCGGAACCGGGCCCGCCGCACCGCGACCCGCGGTCCCCGTCGCGGAGACCGCCGTATTGCTCGACGCGGCGCCGGTGACGGTCGACCTGGGTTCGCGCACCGTGCGCACGTGGGGCTACGGCGACCGGGTGCCCGGCCCGGAGATCCGAGTCACCGCCGGCGGCACCGTGTCCGCACAGTTGCGCAACAACCTGCCGCAGGAGACCACGGTGCACTGGCACGGCGTGCGGGTCGATTCCGCGATGGACGGCGCCCCCGGGCTCAGCCAGGTCGCGGTGGCACCGGGCGGCGTCTTCGACTACCGGTTCACCGCGCCCGACCCGGGCACGTACTTCTACCACTCGCACGTGGGCACCCAACTCGACCGCGGGGCCTACGGGGCGCTCGTGGTGGAGGACCCGGCCGAGCCGCTCGGCTACGACGCGGAGTGGACCGTCGTCCTGGACGACTGGCTCGACGGCACCGGCACCGGCACCGACCCGGACGCGGCGTTGGTCCACATCCGCGATCGACCCGACGCGGTGCAGATGCACAGCACCCTGCTGGGCGGCATCGCCGGCCACATCGCCTACCCGCACTACCTGGTCAACGGCCGCACCCCGCAGGCCCCCGAGGAGTTCACCGACGCCCCCGGACGCCGCATCCGGCTGCGGTTGATCAACGCCGCAGCGGACACCGCGTTCCGGGTCGCACTCGGCGGGCACGAGCTGACGGTCACCCACACCGACGGATACTCGGTGTTGCCGGTCACGGTGGACACGCTGCTGATCGGGATGGGCGAGCGCTACGACGTGCTGGTCACGCTGGGCGACGGGGTGTTCCCGCTGGTGGCCGCCGCCGAGGGCAAGGACTCCCGGGCGTTCGCCGTGGTGCGCACCTCGGCGGGCGAGGCGCCGCCGGCCTCGGTCGACGTGCCCGAGTTGAACGGCCGACGGCCCACCCTCACCGACCTGGTCGCCGACCCCTCGGTCGACCTGGGCGACGCGCCCGCACGCGGGGTGGATCTCGTGCTGGGCCGCGGGCCGAACGGAACCGGTTGGACCCTCGGCAGCACCGCCACGTTCGACACGCCGCCGCTGCGGGTGCCGGTCGCCGTCGGCGAGCGGGTCCGGCTGTCCTTCACCAACACGACCCGCATGTGGCACCCGATCCACCTGCACGGGCACACCTTCCAGGTGCAGGTCCCCACGGGCCGCGGTCCGCGCAAGGACACCGTGGTGGTCCGTCCGCGGGAGAGCGTCACCGTGGACGTGCTCGCCGAGAACCCCGGCGAGTGGATGCTGCACTGCCACAACCTCTATCACAGCGAGCTGGGCATGATGGCGACCCTGGGCTACGGCGACACCCCGCCTGCCGGCCCCGGCATGTCGGGCATGTCGGGGCCGGGCTGAGCCGGGTCGCCGTCGAACGCGTCGCCGCCGGCAGGCATCGGAGTCGGTCAGCAGTGGCCGGCCGGCTCCGAACGGCCGCACACGTTCCCCGTGAACGTGTTGACCGCCGCGGCGTCCCGGTTCGCCAGGTCCGCCGGCTCGTTGCGCTGCGCGACGTTGTCCCGGATCACGTTGTTCGCGGTCGGCCCGCCTGCGAAGCTGGGCGCCATCACGATGCCACCCGACAACGGCGACTCACCCCGGTTGTCCCGGACCTGATTGCCGCTCACCTGCGTCTCCTGGGCGCCGGTGAGCACGATGCCCGAGCCCTGGATGAAGGCCAGTCGTGAATTGGCCGCGCAATACTTGTTGTTCGCGTCGATGCGATTGCGGCGGATCGCCAACGCCCCGGCCACCGGCTTCGTTTCGTCGCCCACGATGAACACGCCGGCGCAGTTCCCGGTCAGGTCGTTGTACTCGATCACCAACGCGCGCCCGCGCCGGATCAACACGCCCAGCCGGTTGCCCGAGGCATGGTTGCGGGCGATGCTCGCGCCCATCGCATCGGCGGTGTCGGCCAGGAACAGACCCGCCTGGGCATTGTCGTCGGTGGTGTTGTCGGTGAACTCGGCCCGAGTGGACTTCTCCTGGCCGATACCGTGCTCACCGTTGTTGTGCGCGAACACGCGCCGCACCCACATTCGTTCGGTGGCGCTGCCCATCACCCCGGTCTTGGCGAAGCCGGTGACCGCCAGCGATTGGATCCGTACGTCGGACACCGGGTGCTTCGCGGTGCCGAACACGCAGATACCGTGACCGGCCGCCGCGCACGCGTTCGCCGCGCCCGGCTCACCCGGTGTGATCACGGTACGCTCGCCCGCCCCGCGGATCGTCACACCGTCCGTGGCGATCAGCACGCTGCCGGGGTATCTGCCGGGCAGCACCTCGATGATGTCGCCAGGCACGGCCGCGTCCACGGCCGCCTGGATCGATTCGCCGGGATGGACCACGTGCCGGGTGTCGGCGTGCGCGGCCGGTGCCAGGACCGAGCCCAGCGTGGTCAGGAAGGTGGCGCAGACAAGGGGAAGCAGCCGTTGTGCGTGCATGAGCGATGTTCTGCCTTCATGAGAGGGGGAGGGGGGATAAAAGAGGCAAAGCGAGAGTGGTGTGGTTCAGGAAACGGGCTCGGGTAGAGCGACCGGGGCGACCTCGACGGGGTCCGAGGTCATCGTGTCGACCAAGCCGGTGGAGTGTTTCCCGGCGCGGAACAGCGGGTGGGCGAGCAACCGGCGCAGGAACCCCAGGGTGGTCTGCACGCCGCCGCCGGCCACCCGGAACTCGCTCAGCGCCCGCTCGGCGCGCGCGATGGCCTGGTCCCGGTCGGGCGCCCAGACGATCGCCTTGGCGAGCAGCGAGTCGTAGTCGGGGCCCACGGTCCACCCCGGATAGGCGTGTGTGTCGATCCGTACGCACGGTCCGCCGGGCGGCACGAACTCGGTGAGCCGACCGGGTGTCGGCGCGAACCCCCGGTCCGGGTCCTCCGCGTTGATCCGGCACTCGATCGCCACCCCCCGCGGCACCACGTCCTCCTGACCGAACGCCAGCGGCGCGCCGGCTGCGATGGCGAGTTGTTCGCGCACGATGTCGACGCCGGTGACCATCTCGGTCACCGGGTGCTCCACCTGGATCCGGCAGTTGATTTCCAACAAATGGAACCGGTGTTCCGGGGTGACCACGAACTCGAAGGTGCCCGCCCCCACATAGCCGACGGCGGACGCACCGCGCAGCGCCGCCGCGCACATCGCGTCGCGCACCTCGGTCGGCAGGTGCGGGGCCGGGGACTCCTCGACCAGCTTCTGGTGCCGGCGCTGCACCGAGCAGTCCCGCTCGCCGAGGTGGACCGCGCCGCCGTGCCGGTCGCACAACACCTGGACCTCGACGTGCCGCGCGTCGTCGATGTAGCGCTCCAGGTAGAGGCGTTCGTCCCCGAACACGGCACGGGCCCGGGCCCGGGTGTCCTGGTACGCCCAGGCCAACTCGTCCGGGTCGCGCACCACGCTCATGCCGCGACCGCCGCCGCCGGCGACCGCCTTGAGGATCACCGGGTAGCCGATCCGGGCGGCGATCTCGGCCGCCTCGGCAGGCGAGGCCAACGCGCCGTCGCTGCCCGGCAGGACAGGCAGCCCGGCGGCGGCCATCACCGCGCGCGCCTCGCTCTTGTCGCCCAACCGCTGCATCACGTGCGGCGGCGGCCCGATGAAGGTGATCCCGCTCGCCTCGCAGATCTCCGCGAAGTCGGGGTCCTCGGACAGGAATCCGTAACCGGGGTGGATCGCCTGCGCACCGGTGCGCCGGGCCGCCTCGATGATCGCCGGCATGTTGAGATAGCTGGATCTGGCGGGCGGCGGACCGATGTGCACGGCCTCGTCGGCGAAGCGCACCACGGCGGAATCGCGGTCCGCGGTCGAGTACACGGCCACGGTGCGGATGCCGAGTTCGCGGCAGGTGCGGGCCACCCGCAGGGCGATTTCCCCTCGGTTGGCGATGAGCACGGTCGAGAACACCTGGACCCCCTCGGTCGTTGTCAGTGCTGGGTGTGCGGGCCGCCACGGCCCGCGCCGGGACGGTCGTCGGGTCCGCCGTCGTGGTCGGCGCGCGCGTCCTGGCCCGCCGCGCGCGGCTCGATCGCGATCAACGGCTCCTGGTATTCGACCGATTGCGCGTCCGGCACCAGCACCTCCACCACTTGCCCGGACACGTCGGCGGTGATGGTGTTCATCATCTTCATGATCTCCAGGATGCCCACCGTCTGGCCGGTTCGGACGGTGTCACCAACGCTGACGAAGGGCTTCGCGCCGACCTCGGGCGCGTGGTAGAAGGTGCCGACCATCGGGGCGCAGACGAACCGGCGAGTGCCCTCCGGCGCGACCGGCGGCTCGACCTGCGGCGCGGCGGCGGGCACACCGGCGGCGACGGGCACCGGGGCGTTCGCGGCGGGTTCGGGCCACTCGATCTCGACGCTGGTGTCGCCGCAACGCAACCGGATCCATCGTGGCGGAACCGGCGCGGTGCGCGCCTGTTGCGGCGCGTCGGCAGGCTGCGCGTGTGGCTGTGGGTGCGCCTGCGCGGCGGATGCGGGCTGCAGCGGCTTGACCCACCGCCCGTCCGCGTAGCCGGAGTGGTGGTTGAGGTGGTCGTCGGCGTGCGCGTCGTGCGCTTCGGGATTTCCGTGGTGTGGGGTCATGACGCACTTCCTTCGGCACGAGCGTCCGGCGCGACGCCGAAGCTGCGGAATCGGTCCCCGCGTTCGCGCAGGAGCCGGGGCTTGTCCAGCGCGCGCAACTCGGCTACGACCGGGATCAGCGCGGCGCGCAGCAGCGCGGCGGCCTTGCCCGGGTCGGTGTGCGCGCCGCCGGGCGGCTCGGGCACGATCCGGTCGACCACGCCCAGGCGCAGCAGTTCGCGCGGGCGCATGCGCAGCGCCGCGGCTGCCGCGGGCGCCGCCGCGGAGTCCTTCCACAAAATGGCCGCGCAGCCCTCGGGGCTGATCACCGAGTAGACGCCGTGCTCGCCGATCAGCACCCGATCGGCGACCGCGAGCGCGAGGGCGCCGCCGCTGCCGCCTTCGCCGGTGATCACGGTGACGATCGGGGTGGACAATCGGGCCATCAGGCGCAGGTTCTCCGCGATGGCGACGGCTTGGCCGTCCCGCTCGGCGTCCGGTCCCGGGTTGGCGCCGGGCGTGTCCACCAGGGTGATCACCGGCAGGCCCAGCTTGGCGGCGAGCCGCATCAGCCGGGCGGCCTTGCGAAAGCCCGCCGGGGTGGCCATGCCGAACTTTCGATGTTGTCGTTCGGCGAGGTTGTCGCCGCCCTTCTGGTGTCCGATCAGCATCACCGGCAGGCCGTCGAGCCGGCCGATGCCGCCGACCACCGCAGGACAGTCCGCGCCGATCCGGTCGCCGTGCAACTCGTGGAAGTCGTCCAGGAGTCGACCGGCGTAGTCGAGGGTGGTGGGTCGCGCGGGGTGCCGGGCCAGCCGCACCGCCTCCCACTGGTCGCCCCCGTCCGGGCCACCGTTGACCGCGGTCCCGTTCGCTGCCGTCCCATTGACTGCCGGCCCGTTCACTGCCGGCCCCGGCGGGGCGGGCGTGGCCGCGCCCGGGTCGGTCCGCGCCTGCTCGGGACGGTGCGCCCCGCGCGGTTCGCCCAAGTCGAGGAAGTGTCGGATGGTCGCACGCAGCGCCGGTCGGGGTGCGATCGCGTCGACCATCCCGTGTTCGAGCAGGAATTCGGCGGTCTGGAAGCCCGTGGGCAGGCGTTCGCCGATGGTGTGCTCGATCACCCGAGGGCCGGCGAAGCCCAGCCTGGCACCGGGTTCGATCAGGATGACGTCGGCCAGTGTGGCGAAGGAGGCCGCCACCCCGCCATAGGTGGGGTCGGTGATCAGCGACAACACCAGCACGCCGGCCTCGTCCAACTTCGCCAGAGCGTGTGCGGTCTTCGCCATCTGCATGAGCGAGAGCACGCCCTCCTGCATGCGGGCTCCGCCCGAGGCGGTGACCAACAGCAGCGGAGTGCGGGTTCGCAGGCTCTCGTTCGCGGCCTCGGTGACCAGCGCGCCCTCGGCGCAGCCCAGACTGCCGCCCAGGAAACGGAAGTCCATCGCGGCCACCACGACCGGCCGGTCGCGGATGGTGCCCCGCGCGCCGAGGACCGCCTCGTCCATGCCGGTCGCGGCGCGCGCCTCGGCCAGGCGTTCCGCGTACGGGCGCGAGTCCACGAAGCCCAGCGGGTCGTGCAGGTTGGGACCGGCCGTCAGCGGTGTCTCCGAACCGGGATCGAGGAGTTGATCCAGTCGCTGCCGCGCCGTGAGTCGGGCGTGATCACCGCAGTCGGGGCACACCCGCAGGTCCCGGGTGAAGCGTTTGCCGTATACGAGTTCGGCACAGCGCCCGCACTTGACCCAGTCGGGTCGGGCGTGGACGGTGAGCCCGAGGTCGGTCTCGATCATGGCGGGTCCTTGGACGAAGGGGCCTTGGGCAGGGCCTTGGACGCAGGCAGCTCGACGAACCAGAGCTAGAACGAGGCACGTTCGGACGGAGAAGGCGGGAACGCCGGCTCCTGGTTGCTGCGTTCGCGCCGCTATGCCTGCGTGTCCCGCTCCCAGCGGTAGAACTCCCGGGCCATCGCGTCCTGCGGTGACCGCCAGGTCTGCGGGTCGTACGCGTTCACGTGCACGGCCAGTCGCTCGCTGATGTCGCGGAACTCCGGGTGTCCGGCGACCTTCGCGACGGCGGGCCCGGGCGGCCGATCGGCCTCGATCAGGTGCAGGTACAAGTCGCCGAACTGGAACAGGCTGCGGCCGGTGACCCCCACGAGATGCGGGAGTTCGCCGGTGTCGGAGCCGGCGAAGATGTCCGCGATCCGGGGTGCCGAATCAGGCTTCATCCGGGCCACGATCAGGGTGCGGTGCATGTGCGGTGGTCCTTCCCGGTCGGTTCGTTGGAAGGCCGGCGGGACCGCGGGGCGCGGCCCCGCCGGCGGGGCGCCGTCGTCGGAAGGCCGACGACGGCGCGAGTCACCAGGTGCCCGCGGTGGGCGCGACGTCCATCTCCCGGGCGCGCTGCTGGATCCGGTCCCGGATCAGCTCCAGTTGCACGCGCGAGTTGCGGTTGATGTTGTCGGTCATCCACGCGTCGTCGACCGGAGCGGTCTCCTTCATCGCGAAGTCCTGCACCCAGCGCATCCGCACGCCGTCGGGAACCTCGTGGTACTCCCAGCGGATGTGCATGTGCGCGAACGGCCCGGTCTCCACCCGGCGGGCCCACACGGTACGGGCGTCGCGGTCGGCCTCGCGCTCGGAGACCCAGCTCCAGACCTTGCCGTCCTTGTCGGGATGCATGGTCAGCCGGAAGGTGACCTTGGCGTCCTCGCGCGCGAGGATCTCCACCGACGCGTATTCGCTGAACAGGTCCGTCCAGTGCTCCACGTCGTTGGTCATGTCCCAGATCAGGTCGAACGGGGCCGAGATGACGATGTCGTTGTCGGTATGGCCGGTCATGTCACACTCCGGAGGTGAGTTGGGAGTTGGTGGTTTCCAGGAACTCGCGCGGGGTCTTGCACTGGTCCACGTCCGCGCCGAGCGGGAACTGATAGCGCCGCTCCAGTTCGGAGACGATCCCGAGCAGGCCCAGCGAGTCGAGTCCGAATTCCTCGAACGTCGACCCCGGCAGGCTCATCCGTTCCGGATCGGCGGTGACGCCGGCGCAGGTCTTCATCAGCGCGGCGAGTTCGTCGTAGGTGAAGGGTCCGTTCATCGCAGGCTTCCTTCTTCCGTGCTTCCTTGCGGGGACCGCTACGCGGTCGGGACGGGCGTACCGGGCCGGCCGTCGCCGCGGCGCAGCACCAGTGCCGCGTTGTGGCCCATCAGGCCGCGGCTGAGCACCAGGGCGGTGCGCAGTTCCGCGGCTCGGGCCCGGCCGGTGACCAGGTCCAGGTCGTGGCAGACGTCGAAGACGCCCGGGGTGGGCGGCACTACGCCGTGTTCCATCGCCAGGATCGCGGCGGCGCAGTCCAGGACGGGTGCGCCGCAGTACGCGCGGCCGATGCCCGCTTTGGGGGCGGTCACCGGCACCCGGGCGGCGTGCGCGCCCAACGCGTCGGACAGGGCCAGTACTTCGGCGTGGTCGGCCTCGCGCACCCCGAGGGCGTCCGCGAAGACCACGTCGATGTCCTGCGGGGCGCACTCGGCGTCGGCCAGCGCGTCGCGAATCGCCCGGGCGAGGCCGTGGCGGGAGGGTTCCCAGCCCGAGGTGCCGGTGAACGTCGCGCCGTGTCCGGCCACTTCGGCTCGGACCCGGGCGCCGCGCCGGTGCGCCGCGGCCGCATCCTCGACGACGAACATCGCGCCGCCCTCGGCCGGGGCGAATCCGCACGCGGTCGAGGTGAACGGGAGGTATGCCTGCCCGGGTTCGCGGGCCAGGCTCAGCGCGTCGTAGCCGAGCTGGCAGACCATCGAGTACGGCGCCAGCGGGGCCTCCGCCGCGCCGACCACGACGGCGTTCGTACCGCGTCGGATGGTGCGGGCCGCGTGCGCGAGGGCGTCCAGGCCACCCGCCTCGTCGTTGGCCAGCACCGCGCACGGCCCCTTGAAGCCGCCGCGGATGGAGATCTGGCCGGTGGTGGCGGCGTAGAACCAGGCGATGGACTGGTAGGGCCCGACGAAGCCGGGGCCCTGACCCCACAGGTTCTGCAGCTCGCGCTGGCCGAATTCGCCGCCGCCGGAGCAACTCGCGGTGGTCACCCCGACGCCGAAGGTGGGCATCGGGCCGAATGCGGCGTCGGCCAGTGCCTGATCCGCGGCGACCATCGCGAAGTGCGTGAAGCGGTCGGTCTGGACCAGGAAGCGCTCCTCGACCACGGCGGTGGGGTCGAAGTCGCGCACCTCGCCGGCGATCGCCAACGGCAGGTCGCCGCAGCCTTCGCGGGTGATCCGGTCCAGAACGCACAGGCCCTCGCGGGTGGCCTTCCAGAACACGTCGGCACCGATACCGTTGGGCGCGACGACGCCGACGCCCGTCACCACGGTGCGTCCGGATGCGGAAGTGTTCACCGGGGTCTCCTTTCCCGGCGGTCCAGCACCACGGCGGACTGGAAGCCGCCGAACCCGCTGCCCACCGACAGCACCGTGTGCAGTGCCATCGGCCGGGCCGTCCCCGGCACGTAGTCGAGGTCGCACTCCGGGTCCGGGGTCTGGTAGTTCGCCGTGGGCGGCACCGCCTTGTGTTCCATCGCCAGAGCGCACGCAGCCAGTTCGATCGCGCCGATCGCGCCGAGCGAGTGGCCCACCATGGACTTGATCGAACTCATCGGGGTCTGGTACGCGTGCTCGCCCAGGGAGCGCTTGACCGCCGCCGTCTCGTGGCGGTCGTTCTGCTTGGTGCCCGAGCCGTGCGCGTTGACGTAGTCGATCGCGGCGGGGTCCACCTGTGCGTCCGCCAGTGCGCGGTCGATCGCCTCGGACATCTCCACGCCCTCGCGGGTCAGGCCGGTCATGTGATGCGCGTTGCCCCGGGTGGCGAACCCGCCGACCTCGCAGTAGACGTGTGCGCCGCGCCGCCGGGCGTGTTCGAGCTCCTCCAGCACGAGCACGGCGGCGCCCTCGCCCAGCACGAAGCCGTCCCGATCCGCGTCGAACGGCCGGGAGGCGTGGGCCGGGTCGTCGTTGCGGGTCGAGGTCGCCTTGATCGCGTCGAAGCAGGCCACCGTGATCGGTGAGATCGGCGAGTCCGAGGCGCCGGCCAGGTAGACGTCGGCCCGGCCCTCCTCGATCGCGTGCGCGGCGTACCCGATCGCGTCGAGGCCGGACGTACAGCCGGTGGACACGGTCTGCACCGGGCCGCGGGCATCGAACTCCTCGGCCACCTCGGAGGCCAGGGTGCTCGGCGAGAACGCCCGGTGCAGGAACGGGTCGGCCCGCTGGGAGTCCACCGCCCAGTCGCGGCCCGAGCCGCTGACCGCGACGTAGTCGTGTTCGAGCCGGGTGGTGCCACCCACGGCGGTGCCGAGCGAGACGCCGATCCGCCAGGGATCCTCCGCGTCCCGGTCCAGACCGCAGTCTCCGACCGCCTCGGCCGCCGCCGCGAGCGCGAACTGCACGTAGCGGTCCGCGCGCTCGGCCCGGCCCCGGGCAACACCGCAAGCGACCGGGTCGAAGTCGCATTCGGCGGCGATCCGGGAGCGGAAGCCGGTGGGATCGAAGAAGGTGATGCCGCGGGTCGCCGTACGGCCGGCCATCAGCATGTCCCAGAACGCGGTGACACCCACGCCGCCGGGCGCCACGACGCCGACGCCGGTGACCGCCACCCGGCGCCTCAAGAGTCGACGCCCACGGTCTCGGCGGGCTCGATCCCCTCCGTGTCGACGTGCCCCAGTTCCGGCCGGGGCGCCAACGGGGCGAGTTGGAAGACCATCCGCGCCTGCACCCGGCCGACGTTGCGGAACCGGTGCCGCATCTTCTTGGGCACCATCAGGCCCTGATCGGGCTGGAGTTCGTAGGTGATGCCGTCCAGGTCGACTTCCAGGGCTCCGGTGACGACGTGGATGAACTCCTCGGAGTACGGGTGGTAGTGCTCGGCGATCATGTCGCCCGGCTCGATGATGGCCAGGCCCATGAAGCCGCTGGTGGATCCCACCGTCGTCGGGCCGAGCGTGACCCGCAGGTCACCGCCTCGGCGCCGGTTGGGCTCGATCTCGTCGACGTTGACGATGCGTACGGTCTGCGTGGTCATGTGTGCCACCTCCAAGTGGCGGGCGGCGCCCGAGTGGGCGCCGCCCGGGGGATCAGGCGTCGCGGTCGGCGCGACGGTCGGTGACGAGGGTGGTCTCAGCCGAGGCCAGCAGGTGCCGCAGGCCCGCATCGGTCTCCAGCACGCTGTCGTCGCCTACGTCCAGGAGCCGGCTCAGTCGGGCTGCGGACTCCTTGCGGTCGATGCCCAGCAGCAGCGCCGGGTCGTGCGATTCGCCGCGCAGGTCGAGCACCCGGATCAGGATGTCGCCGCGCAGGAACACCGAACTGCTCGCGATCGGACCGGATCCGGACGCGATCACCCGCTCGTCGTGGCGCTGGAGCACGGTTGCGGCGGATTCCCCGCAACCGCGCCGGACCGGGTACAGCAGCGCGCGGCGCTTGGTCGACCCCTTCGCCGACTTTCCGGCCGGCGCCTCCAGGTGGTACGCCTCGGCCAGCGAGGAGCGCATGAAGAACGCCCGGGCGGCCTCCGAGTCGTTCAGGTCACGAGCCTCCTCCAGGTGCGGGTTCAGCAACTCCTCGGCGGCCCGCACCTGGGGCTGTTCGGCCACGTGCCGCAGCGCGGCCCGCAGGTCGCCCTCCACCTCGATCGCGCGCACCACGCGGTTGCCGAGCATGAACACCGACGTGCGTCGCAGCGACGTCGTGGCGTTCACCCGCGCCGTCGGCGACTTGTAGCCGGCCAGGATTCGGGAGACCTCGGCCTCGCTGCCGGGCTTGACGGTAAAGGTGAGCGCGCAGCGGACCACGCCGGGCATCGCCGGGGCCGCGGCGCGCGCCTTGTCGCTCGCGCCCGCCCGCGCCTTGTCGCTCCCACCGGCACGAGCCTTGTCGCTCGCCCCGGCCTTGGCCTTGTCGGGTGCGCCGGCCTTGGCCTTGGACTTGCCGGTCGCGCCCGCCTTCGCCTTGGCGCCGGCGGCTCCCTTGGTGATCACCGAGCCGGCCGCGTCCGCGCGCAGGTCGGTCTCCCGGGCCACCGCGAAGCGCAACGACCGGGTGCCACGCACGCAGCCGTGCAGGGGCTGCACCATCATTTGGTGCTCCGGGCTGTCCACCCAGGCCAGATACTGGGAACTGCCCTCCCACTCACTGGTGATCAGCCACTGGGTCGGGTCCTCGATCGACTGGCACAGTTGGTCGCGCAGGTGGC
Organism: Embleya sp. NPDC005575; assembly: GCF_040605455.1. Taxonomy (NCBI): domain Bacteria; kingdom Bacillati; phylum Actinomycetota; class Actinomycetes; order Kitasatosporales; family Streptomycetaceae; genus Embleya; species Embleya sp. NPDC005575. Next base: position 15,837 of record NZ_JBEXCV010000088.1, read on the forward strand.
CCGGAACGGCGGCGACCTGGTGCCGAATGCGTTCGTAGGCTTCGAGGAAGCGCTGCTCCGACCCTTCGTGCAACTCCAGCATGAGCAGTACCCGGAGCTTGGACGAAGTGTCGACGGAGGGGTTCGCCGCGGAGTGGACGAGGGTGTCCATGTCATTCCTTTGGTCTTGGGATTCGGCCTGCCTGGTGGTGCCCGGTGCGGGCGATCCCGGGGGACCGGGCCGCGCCGAAGCCGCCCGGAGGACGGAAATGCGAACGTGTGAGCCGTGCGCCGCGCCTTGCCGCGCGTGCACCCGGATACCGAGCGATCCGTCCGTCGGGGACCCGGCCTCGACTTCGAGCGTGGCGGCGAATCATCACTCTCTGCATCTTTTGAGGGCATATGAGTGACATTCGCCCCGGTGAACCGCTCATCGGGGTTCAGCGGGAACAGGAGGACACCGACGGACCACGGCCTCCCGCAGCGGTGTCGTGTGTCCGCAGACCTCGCCAACGCAGGAGAACTGATGAATCCCGAGATCGAACACCGGGTACCGGTCCTGATCGTGGGCGGCTCGCTGGTCGGGCTGTCCACGTCCGTGTTCCTGGGCCGGCTCGGCGTGCCGCACATGCTGGTGGAGCGGCACGCCGACACCTCGCGACACCCTCGCGGACGCGGCAACAACGTGCGCACGATGGAGTTGTTCCGGACTGCGGGGATCGAGGACCGGGTGCGCGCCGCGTCCGCCGTACTGGCCGACAATCACGGCATCCTCCAGGCGGACACGATCGCCGGGGACCGTCAGGAGTGGCTGTTCAAGGAGATCGACCCGGGGGGCGGCCTGGCCAAGTTCAGTCCCAGTTCGTGGTGCCTGTGCAGCCAAAACGATCTGGAGCCGGTGCTGGCCGAGTACGCCCGCGAACTCGGCGGCGATCTGCGCTTCGGCACCGAGCTCGTGTCCTTCGAACCGGATGAGGACGGCGTCACGGCGGTCGTTCGGACCCGGGCGAACGGGCGCCGGCAGAGCGTTCGGGCGGACTACCTGGTCGCCGCGGACGGGCCGCGCAGTCCGGTGCGCGAGCGACTGGGCATTGCCGTGTCCGGCCCGGGCGATCTCTTCCACAACGTGAGCGTCACCTTCACCTCCCGCCGGTTGGCCGAGTTCGTCGGCGAACGGCGGTTCATCGTCTGCTATATGACGAACCGTCAAGGCGAGGGCGCGCTGCTGCCGGTGGACAACCGGGACCACTGGGTCTTCCACCTGCCGTGGCATCCCGAGCGGGGCGAGCCGATCGAGGCGTTCACCGACGAGCGCTGCGTCGAGCACATCCGGGCCGCCGCGGGTGTACCGGATCTGGACGTGCAGATCACCGGAAAGGCCCCGTGGCATGCGGCCGAACGGGTCGCCGAACGCTACCGCGTCGGCCGGGTGTTCCTGGCGGGCGACTCCGCGCACGAGATGTCGCCCACCGGTGCGTTCGGCTCCAACACCGGCATCCAGGACGCGCACAATCTGGCCTGGAAGCTCGCCGCCGTGCTGCACGGGCACGCGGGCGCCGACCTGTTGCACACCTACGAGGCCGAGCGCCGACCGGTGGCCCGGGCCACCGCCGCGCGCGCGTCCTCCCGATCGGCCGAGCACAGCCATCCGGGATACGACGCTCCCCCGGTGGGCGGCGGCAGGCAACCCGGCGTGCTGGGTGTGGTGCTCGGCTACCGCTACGCGTCCGCGGCGGTGCTCGGCGCCGACCCCGAAGTCCCGGTGCTGCCCGAGCAGTTCCGCCCGCCCGCCGGCGAGCCCGGCAGCCGCGCCCCGCACGTGTGGCTGCACCGGGCCGGCGTTCGGCTGTCCACCCTGGACCTGTACGAGACCTCGCCGGTGCTGCTGGTCGGTGCCGGTCCGGCGGGCGAGGGGTGGCAGCGGGCCGCGCGGGAGGCGAGCCGGCTGCTCGAGGTGCCGTTGGCGATCCACCGGGTGGGCACCGAGGCGGAGTCCGCGTCGGTGGACCTGGTCACCGCGCCGGACGTGGACTGGGCGGGGCTGCACGGGGTCACCGACGAGGGGGCGGTGCTGATCCGTCCGGACGGGTTCGTCGCCTGGCGGGTGCCGGCCGCCGAGTTGGATCCCGAGGAGACCATGGTCACGGTGCTGCGCGCGGTGGCGTGCCGGGCCGAGGCGGACGCCGGGGTGGGCGGCGAACGCGACCGGTAGGAAGCGCGCACACCGGTGGGAACAGCAGGCCGGCCCCGGAGGGGTGTCCGGGGCCGGCCGCGGTGCGTGCGGATGTTGGCTCGGGGGCTACGTCGGTGGCAGCAGGTGGGCGAACACCACCACGTTGTCCTTGTAGTCCTTGGCCTTCTTGTCGTACACGCCGCCGCAGGTGATCAGGCGCAGTTGGGCGTCCGTCGTCTTCCCGTAGACCCGCTCGTCGGGGAAGGCGTCCTTGGGGAATGCCTCGACGGAGTCCACCGCGAACCGGGCCACACTGCCGTCCACACGGGCGATCTCGACCGTGTCGCCGGGCTTGAGGCTGCCGAGCCCCCAGAAGATCGCCGGGCCCATCATCGTGTCGACGTGGCCGAGCACGATCGCGTTGCCCCGGGCGCCAGGGGTGATCCCGTCCGAGTACCAGCCGGCCAGGTTGCGGTCCGCGGCGGGCGGCACCTCCAGCACGCCCGAGGCGTTCAGGCTCAGCCCGATGAACGGTGCGTCCACCTTGATCTTCGGGATCTTGATCCGCACCGGCTGCGAACGCCTCATCACCGGCGACTCGTCGTGGCTCGGGTTCGCCGATGGCGTGGCGGTCGGCGGGGCGCCCGGTTGCGCGGCGGCGGGCACCGGTTGTGGCGGCGGCCCGGAGTCGGCGCTCAGGTCGTGCTTGATCATCAGGGCGCCCAGCAGGACGGCCGTCATGGCGATCAGCATCAGTTTGCCGGCGCTGGTACGGCGCGGCGCCGGGGTCTCGGACTGGTCCATGGGTGGTGCCGGATCGTACAAGACGGTGCCTCTCTCCTGGGCCGGCGAACCGGGCGATGCCGCTCCGACGACGGCATTGCCGTGGCCACCGCCCCCGATGAAGGGCGGTGGCCACGGCGCGCGTTGCCTGGGCGAGGATCGATCAGGCGTGGGCCGCCGCCGTACCGGAGCGACGGCGCAGGGCGTACACGCCCATGCCGATGCCGCCGGCGATCAGGGCCGCACCCGTACCGAGCGCCGCGCCGTCGTCGAGGAAGGCACCGCCGATGCCGGTGTGTACGCCACCGTGCGGGCTCTTGTGCTCCTTCCAGGACTTCTCGTGCGAGGAGCCTTCGTCGCCCTTACTTTCGTGGGACTTGCCTTCGCCACCCTTATCCGAGCTCTCGCTGTGCTCGGAACTCTTTTCGGGCGTCCACTTCGTCTCGCCGGACCAGGGCTTCTCCGAAGCACCGTTCTCGGAGGCCGCCGAGCCGGAATCGGGCTTCGCCGGAGCCGGAGCGTCGGCGTAGGCGGACGGAACCGCCAGGGTCAGGGCGGCGAATCCGAGGGCGGTACCAGCGACAAGAGCGCGTACACGACGCATCGTGATATTCCTTCCGGCGCTTCGCGAACTGCCGACGGGCTATCGACATACGGGAATCGGCGAGGCGCCTTACTCACCATCGAACGCCCCCCGCCTGCCCGCGACCCGCGTGACTGCATTCGAGGGTCGCTCCTGGGCCTCCCGGGCGGATCTCGCGGCCTGCTTCACTCGTCGGGAGCAGTGCGATGTTTGGCGCAGAGTCACATGATGTCACTTCAGTGGCTCCTCTCCTGGCCGGCGGCCGCGTCCACGACGCTACGCGGGGACCGTGCACTCGAACATGTGCAGCGACGGGTTCACCGCGCGCACGTCCCGGCCGCGCAGGCCCGCCTGTTCGATCAGGGTCAGCAGGCTGTCCTTGGTGTGCTTGCGACCGCCGACGTTGAGCAGCAGCAACAAGTCCATCGCGGCGGTGAAGCGCATCGAGGCGGTCTCGTCGACCAGGTTCTCGATGATCACGACCCTGGCGCCGGGCGCGGCCGTCGCGACGATGTTGCGCAGCGTGCGCAGGGTGCTGTCGTCGTCCCATTCCAGGATGTTCTTGACGATGTACAGGTCGGCTCGGACCGGGATGTCCACCCGACAGTCGCCGCCCACCAGGACTGCCCTGGGGGCGAGTTCGCCGCCGTCGCGGAGCCTGGGGTCGGCCGCGGCGACCACACCGGGCAGGTCGAGCAGGGTGCCGCGCAGGGTCGGGTTGCGCTCCAGCAGGGTGGCCAGCACCAGTCCCTGGCCGCCGCCGATGTCGGCGACGCTGTCGATGCCGGTCAGGTCGAGCACCGCGGTGACGTCCTGCGCGGACTGCCGACTGGACTGGGTCATCGCCCGGTCGAAGGCGGCGGCCGATTCCGGCGCGTCCTCGTGCAGATAGTCGAAGAACTGCTTGCCGTGCAGACCCGGGAAGACGCTCTTCCCGGTGCGGACCGCCTCGTCCAGGCGCGGCCACACCTCCCACGTCCACGGCTCGGTGGTCCACAGCGCGACGTCGCGCATGCTGCGAGGGGCGTCGACGCGCAGCAGTCGGGACGCCTCGGTGTGCGTGTACCGCCCGTCCGGCTCCTCGGCGAAGATGCCCTGGCAGGCCAGCGCGCGCAGCAGTCGGTGCAGCGCCCCGGGGTGGGCGGACACCGCGCTCGCCAACTCGTCCACGGTCACCGGGCTCTCGCTTAGCGCGTCCGGGAGTCCCAGGCGAAGTGCGGCGCGCACCGCGGCGGCGGACATCGCACTGAACGCGAGTTCGCGCAGTCGGGTGGCCGCCTGGGGGGCACGGGTGACGTCGGTATCGGTCATGCTGATCGCCTCTCAACCGGTGGACCATCCGGGGCCGGGCCGGCGGAACTCGACCGCAACGACCCGCGCACCGACGTCCCGGCGGTCCGCGCCGGGGCTGGAACGACTGTGACTCACAGTCGCCGACTCGCCGCCGAGGCGCGGCCGATCGGGGCGAAGCAGCGCCCGGGAGTCATCCGGATGGCCGCAGATCCGGGGGCCGGGCGTGCGCTGCGGCGCTTCCTTGGCCGGGTAGGTCTTGCTACGGCACGTCAGCTGCGGCGCTTCCGCTGGGCGGGTGTGTTACGGCGCGTCCGCTGCGGCAGCGCGTTGCCGGGCATGTCGTTGCTACGGCACTTCCTTGAGGGCCAGGAGCAGTTCGCGGGCGGTCAGCGCGGCCTGGAGTTGGAGGGTGACCTCGGGGTCGAGGGGGTTGGCGCCCAGCAGCTCGCGGATCTGACCGATCCGATAGCCGACCGAGTTGCGGTGCAGGTGCAACATCTCGGCGACCGCGGCGCGGCTGCCGTTGGTGGCCAGCCACGCGCTGAGTGTGGCCACCCACTCCTCGCGTTCCAGGATCGGCCCCAGGTGCTGGTCCACGAACGCCTGGAGCCGAGCCGGCGGCACTCCGAACAACAACTGGGCCAGACCCAGCGAGGAGAACATCAACTGCACCTCTCCCGGCCGCCGACGCAGCAGCCCGAGTACCGTCTCCGCGTCGTGGAACGAGCGCGCGGTCCCACGCGGATCGCTGACCGTGGGCCCCGCGGCGGCCAGCACCGGAACGTCGCCGACCATGCCCTGCAGGCGAATCCGTATCCGGCTGATCTCCCGCTCGACGTTGCCCGAGAGCACCGCGAGGCCCAGCTCGCCCTCCTGGCGCACCGGCATCTCCAGCCAGGACAGAGCGGTGGTCCAGGTGCGCTGGTTGGGTCCGGTGTAGGCGAACACCACTGCGGAGTGTGGGCGATCCAGGTGCAGCCCGAAGCGCGCGGCGGTGCGGGTGACGTCGGCGAGGTTGCGCAGCGCGCCGTAGCGCAGTTCGTCGATCAGCCGACCGGCCGTCTCGGCGGTCGCGGTGGCCACCGCGTCCCGGCGGATCGCCTCGATCGCCACCGCCGTGACCGCCGCCCGCAACAGCGGTTCGTCGTCGGCGGCGCCGTCGGGTTCGCCCAACAGCAGGAGCCCGACCCGGCGTTGTGCGACCCGGACGGCGAGGGCCGAGGCCCGCCAGCCCTCGTCGCAGGTGACCTCGACCACCTTGTCCTCGACGAACACGTGGGCCACGGCAACCGGGGTCATCGACTCGGTGCCGTCGTCGGTGGCGGCGAGCACCCCGCCGTGCACCCCCACCAGTCGGGCGGTCCTACCGGTGCGTTGGGCCAGGGCGCGCAGGATGGCGAGCCAGCCGTCGCCGGAGAGGGCCAGCACGTTCAGCTCACGCTCGAACGCCTCTGCCCGGTCCGGCACGGGGGTCCGGTTTTCCGTGACTTCTGCCTTTTCGATCATGGATTTCCGCACCTTAGCCGGTCGTTGTTACGCGGAACAGATACTTCGATCGGTCACTTCCCGTTACGGCTTTCGTGGGGCAGGATGCGCGCATGCGAGCCTTCGACCTCGCGGCCGGTGCAAAGGCCGCTGCCCAGGCGGCGGTGCACGCCGCCGCTCCGGATCTGGTTGCACTCAGTCACCGCCTGCACGCCCACCCCGAACTCGGCTTCGCCGAGGAACGGGCCTGCGGTTGGCTGGGCGAGCAGTTGACCGAGCACGGTTTCACCGTCACCTCCGGGGTCTGCGATCTGCCGACCGCCTTCGTCGCCGAACGCGGCAGCGGACCGTTGGTGCTCGGGATCTGCGCTGAGTACGACGCGCTGCCGGGCATCGGGCACGCGTGCGGCCACAACGTGATCGCCTCCGCCGCGACCACCGCCGCGCTCGCGCTCGGCGCGCTGGCCGACGAGCTCGGCATCACCGTACGCGTCCTGGGCACGCCCGCCGAGGAGAACGGCGGCGGCAAGGTGCTGATGCTGGAGCGCGGCGCGTTCGCCGGGGTGCACGCGGCGATGATGGTGCATCCCTCGCCGCGCGAACGCCTGGACCCGACCTGTCTGGCCCGCGCGCAACTGCACGTGGAGTACGACGGCCGGGCCGCGCACGCCTCCGCGTGCCCCGAGGACGGCGTCAACGCCGCCGACGCGCTGACCGTGGCGCAAGTGGCCATCGGGCTGCTGCGCCAGCACATGACACCGGATCAGCGGGTGCACGGGATCACCACGACCGGCGGGCAGGTGCCGAACGTGATCCCCGAGCACACCGAGGCGGCATATTACGTACGGGCCGCGACGCTGGCCGGGTTGACCGATCTGGAGGCGCGGGTGCGCGAGTGTTTCCAGGCGGGCGCGGTGGCCACCCGGTCGCGGTTGACCATCTCCTCTACCTCGCCCGCGTACTCCGAGTTCCGGCACGACGGCGACCTGCTGGCCGCGTACGAGCGCAATGCGCTGACCGTGGGGCGCGAGTTCCCGCCGGTGACCGCGGCCGACGACCGACAGGCGGGCTCCACCGACATGGCGAACGTGTCGCTGGCGATCCCGTCCATCCAGCCGCTGGTGTCCATCGACTCGGGCACCGCCGGGCTGCATCAGGCCGAGTTCGCCGCCTACGCGGTGCGGCCCGCCGCGGATCGGGCACTGTTGGACGGTGGCCTGGCGATGGCCTGGACGTGTGTGGACGCGGCGCTGGACCAGGGCCTGCGCGCGCGGCTGCTGGCGGGTGCGCCGGCCGGAGGCTGAGCCGCCGACGGGCTCCGGGGCGATCGCCCCGGAGCCCATCGGTCGTATTCGGCTTCGGCTCGGCATCCGCGCTCACGCGTCGGCGACGGTCACCGGCAGCGCGGCGAGGTATGCCTGCGCGTTGCGGCGGGTCTCGGCCACGCTGTCCCCACCGAACTTCTCCAGCACCGCGTCCGCGAGTACCAGCGCGACCATCGCCTCGGCGACCACGCCGGTCGCGGGCACCGAGCACACGTCGCTGCGCTGCGCGATCGCCTTGGCCGGATCGCCGGTGCGCACGTCGAACGTGGCCAGCGCCCGGGACAGGGTGGAAATCGGCTTCATCGCGGCACGCACCCGCAGGAGTTCGCCGGAGGTCATGCCGCCCTCGATACCGCCCGCGCGACCGGTCTCGCGGCGCACCCGGGCGGGGCCGGGCCGGCCGGGGGCGACCGGGGTGATCTCGTCGTGGGCAACCGAGCCGCGCCGGGTCGCGGTGGTGAAGCCGTCGCCGACCTCGACCCCCTTGATCGCCTGGATACCCATCAGCGCGGCGGCCAGGCGGGCGTCCAGGCGCCGGTCCCAGTGCACGTGACTGCCCAGTCCCGGCGGCAGTCCGTACACCACCACCTCGACCACGCCGCCGAGTGTATCGGCGTCCTTGTGCGCTGCCTCGATCTCGGCGTTCATCGCGGCGGCGGTGTCCGGGTCGACGCAGCGCACCGGGTCGGCGTCGATCGCGTCCGCGCTGCCCGGTTCGGGCACCAGCGACTCGGGCAACGCGACCGCGCCGATCCGGACCACGTGGCTGAGGATCTCCACTCCCAGCGTCTGGGCCAGGAACGCGCGCGCGACCTCGCCGATGGCCACCCGCGCCGCCGTCTCCCGCGCGCTGGCCCGCTCCAACACCGGGCGGATGTCGTCGAAGCCGTACTTCTGCATGCCCGCGAGGTCGGCGTGCCCGGGCCTGGGCCGGGTCAGCGCGGCGCCGCGTCCGCGGTCCGGGAGTCGGCCAGGTTCGTCGTAGCGCCGGCCGTCGGCGTCGGTGGGGTCGGGGGCCATCACCTCGGCCCACTTGGCCCATTCGGTGTTGGCCACCCGCAGCGCGACCGGGCCGCCCTGGGTGAGCCCGTGTCGGACCCCGCCGTTGAATTCGACCTCGTCGCGTTCGAAGCGCATCCGCGCGCCCCGGCCGTTGCCCAGCCGACGCCGGGCCAGCGCACGGGCCAGGTCGGCGGAGGAGATCGCCACACCGGCGGGCAGCCCCTCCAGGACGGCGGTGAGCGCGGGGCCATGCGATTCACCTGCGGTGAGCCAGCGCAACATGGGTGTTCCTTCTTTCGGGCGTGGGGTGGGACGGGCAGGGACGTCAGGGGCGGTCGAACCGAGCGGTCCGGACGGGCGCGGGCCGGGACGAGGGTGGTCGGGCGGATCGAGCAGGCGACCAGGCGGGGCCGTGTCGGGCGGGCGGGGATGGGAGAGCGGGCGGAACGGGCGGGGTTGGCGGGCGAGTGGGGTGAGGGAGGTGGGGTCAGGGGAGCAGGAGGGCGATGCCGACTGTCGTGCCGATCAGTACGACCAGGGCGCGTAGTACCGGTGCGGGCACTCGGCGGCCGAGGAGTGCGCCCAGTCGGCCGCCCGCCACCGAGCCGAGGGCGAGCAGCAGCACCGGTGTCCAGGCCACGTCCGCGGTGATCGCGAACAGCACCGCCGCCACCAGGTTCACCAGAGCCTGAAGCAGGTTCTTCAGCCCGTTGAGCAGGTTCAGGTCCTCGTCGAGCACGGTGGCGAGCAGCGCGAGCAAAAGCACACCCTGGGCGGCGCCGAAGTAGCCGCCGTACACGCTGACCGCGAACACCGCCGCGAGCAGCGCCGGGCCGACGCCGGTGCCGCGCTCGGGACCCGCGTGCCGCTCGCGACGCGCGCGAAGCCGGCGCGAGAGCCACGGTTGCGCGGCCATCAGCAGCGCCGCGAGGAGCACCAGGACCGGCACCACCGCGCGGAACGCACCCGGTGGCAGACCGAGCAGGAGCAGACCGCCGCTCGCGCCGCCGAGCACGGCGGCGATCGACAGCGGGAACAACCGGGCGGACTGCGCGGCCAGTTCGAACCGATACCCGAGCGCGCCGCTGATCGAGCCGGGGGTGAGTCCGATCGTGTTGGACACGTTGGCCACCACCGGCGGGTAGCCCAGCGCAAGCAGCACGGGGAAGGTCAGCAACGAGCCGGAACCCACCACGGTGTTGACCGTGCCCGCGCCGAGGCCCGCCACGAGCACGAGCAGGGCCTCGGCGGGGCTCATGCCGAACTGCCGGGCAGCAGCGTGACCTTGCCGAACGCGGCGCCGCTCGCCAACCGGCGGTGTGCCTGGGCGGCATCCGCGAGCGGGTAGGTCGTATCCGGGACCGGGACCAGGGCGCGACCGAAGCAGAAGTCGACCATCGTGGCGAAGTCCACCGCCCCGCAGGAGCCGGCGCCCAGCAGCGTGACCCCGGTGTGGAAGGCGTGCGGCAGGTCGAAGGTCGCCGCGGTGCCCGTGGTGTCGCCGCAGAAGACCAGCCGGCCGCGCGGGCGCAGCGCGTGCAGCGACGCCTGGAACAGCGCCGGGCCGACGTGGTCGAACACCAGGTCGACGCCGGCCCCGTCGGTCGCGGCCCGGGCACCGGTGACCAAATCCGAGGTGCCGGTGTCGATCAGCACGTCGGCGCCCAGTTCGGCCATCCGGTCCAATTTGGCCCGCGAGCCGGAGGTGACCACCACGCGCGCGCCCAGCGCCCGGGCCAGTTGCACCGCCGCGATGCTGATCCCGCTGCCCGCGCCGTGCACCATCAGCGTCTCGCCGGCCCGCAGGCCGCCGCGCACCACCAGGCCCTGCCAGGCCATGCCGTACGCGGTGGGCAGGCTCGCCGCGGCGACGTGGTCCAGCCCGGCCGGGATCGGGTGGGTGCGGTCGGCGGGTACCACCATCAACTCGGCATAGCCGCCGGGCCGGTTGCCGCCGACCACGCGCAACCCCGCACACCACGCGTCGTCGCCCGACCGGCAGGCGGCGCACCGCCCGCAGTGCAGTGCCGGATTCACCAACACCCGATCGCCGACCCGGGGTTCGCGCACCCCCGCGCCGAGGGCGAGCACGTCGCCGGCGACGTCCATGCCGGGCACGTGCGGGAGGGTGAAGTTCGGCAGCAGGCCGGGGCCGCGCCGCTGCAACAGGTCGAGCCGGTTCACCGCGACGGCGCGCACCGCGATCAGCACCTCGCCGGGGCCCGGTTCGGGATCGGGCAGGGACACCGGTTCCAGGATCTCGGGGCCGCCGTGGCCCCGGTGCAGGACGGCCCTCACACGATCCCCCGCACGAACGGTGCGCCGAGTGCGGCCGGTTGACGATGCGTCTTGGCCAGGAACATCATCGCGAGCAGCGCCAACAGGTAGGGCGCGGCGATCAGCAGTTGCGAGTTCAGGTGTACGCCCAGCGCGGGCAGCGCCAGGCGCATCGCGTCGGCCGCGCCGAACACCAGGCAGCCGGCCATCGTGCCGCGCAGCTTCCAGCCGCCGAAGATCACCGCGGCGATCACCACGAAGCCGCGGCCGGCGGTCATGTTCTGGTTGAACGCGCCGACTTCGCCGACCGCGAGGTAGGCGCCGCCGAATCCGGCAAGCACGCCGCACAGGAGCACGCTCTGCCGGCGCCGGCGGCGTACGTCGATCCCGGTCACGTCGGCCGACTGGGGGTTCTCCCCGGCGGCGCGCAGTTCCAGGCCGAACCGGCTGCGCTGGACCAGCCACCACACCAGCGGGATCACCCCGACCAGCAGGTAGGCGGGCCAGCGGTGGGCGAACAGCGCCGGGCCGAGCAGCGGCAGGTCGGACAGGACCGGGATGTTCAGCGCGTCGACCTGGTGTCCGGTCAGGTCGACCGAGTCGAGCAGGAAGCTGGTCAGGCCGAGCACGAGCGCGTTCAGGGCCAGCCCGACCACGTAGGTGTTGACCGACAGACGGTGGCTGAACTCGGCGTGCACGAACGCGATGACCAGTCCGGCGAGCATGCCGAAGACCAGGCCGAAGGACGCGGATCCGGTCAACGAGGCGCCCCACACGGCGTTGAACGCGCCGCCGAGCATCATCGCCTCGACCGAGATGTTGATCGTGCCGGCCCGTTCGGCGATGTACTCGCCGCAGGCCGCGAAGGCCAGCGGCACGGTGAGTCGGACCGAACTGGCCAGGACCATCGCAAGGTCGTCGATCATGTCAACCTCCTGGTCTCAGGCGCCTGCGGTGCGCCGGCGGCGCACCTCGGCGTAGGCGGCGGGAAAGACCGTGGCCAGCACCAGGAGCGCGGTGACCACGGCGACGATGTAGCGCGGTACGCCGGTCGCGGACAGGAATCCGCCGCCCGCGCGCAGCGCCCCGAAGAACAGCGCGACGGGCACGGCCAACATCGGCTTGTCCCGGGCCACCAGCGCCACCAGCAGGCCGTCGAAGCCGACGTTGTCGGCGAAGCCGTCCTGCATGCGGTGACCGCTGCCGGTGAGCATCACGCCGCCCGCGAGGCCGGCGAAGGCGCCGGAGGCGAGCAGCGCGCCGCCGCCGATCAGCACCGCGCCGACGCCCGCCCGGTGTGCGGCCTTGGGGTTGAGTCCGAGCATCCGCACCCGGAAGCCGAGTCGACTGCGCACCAGCACCACCGAGGTGCCCACGGCGAGCACGAGCGCGATGAAGATGCCCGCGCCCACGTTGAAGTCGGGGTACTCGCCGATCCGAGGCAGCCAGACCGACTCGGCCAGCATGTCGGTCTGCGAGGTGGTGACCTGGCCGGCCACCGCATTCTCGCGCAGCAGCGACGGCGAGTTGACCGCGTACGAGACGGCCTGGTTGGCGACGAAGATCAGGAGCAGGGTGCTGATCACCACCGCGACGCCGCGCCAGTAGAAGAGCAGCGCCGCGATGGCCGCCCACAGGGCGCCGCCGACGGCGGCGCCGAGCAGGGCCAGGATCAGGACCAGTGGGCCGGGGCCCGGGGTGAACAAGGCGATCGCCGCGCCCACGCTCGCGCCGACCAGGAGTTGGCCCTCCTGACCGATGTTGAAGATGCCCGCACGGGCCGCGATCACCGAGCCGATCGCGACCAGGAGCAGCGGTGCGGCCTGGTCGATGCTCTGCCCGATGGCCGCGCCGTCGGCCAGGCTGCCGTCGTACATCGCGCTCGCGGCGTCCCAGGGGGATTTGCCGACCAGCGCGATGAGCAGGCCGGCCAGGACGAGCGCGGTGGACAGCGACGCCGCATACCGCAGCGCGGTACCCAGGTCGGCGAGCCGGGGTCGGCGGCGCGGGCCGGCCGGCGATGCGGCGACGGCCGGTGCGCGCTCGGATATCAGGGTCGGGGTCATGCCGCCTGGCCTCCCATCAGCAGGCCCAGTCGCTCGGTATCGACGTCGGCGCGGTCCATCTCGCCTACGACGGCGCCTCGGTGGATGACCGCGACGCGGTGCGAGAGGGTGAGGATCTCGCCCAGTTCGGTGGACAGGAGCAGGACCGCGATGCCGGATCGGGCCGCGGCGTGCAACCGCTCGGTCATGTACTCGATCGCACCGATGTCCAATCCCCGGGTCGGCTGGGCGGCCACCAACACCTGAGGCTGGGCCGCCAGTTCGCGAGCCAGCACGACCTTTTGCTGGTTGCCGCCGGACAGTTGCCGCATCGGAGTGTCCGGCGAGGGAGTGGCGATCTCGAATTCCTCGATCAACTGCCGGGCCCGGGCCGCCATCCGGCGCCGGCTGAGCAGTCCTTTGCTGGTCACCGAGGACAGGTCCGCGAGGACCAGGTTCTCCGCGACGCTCATGTCCAGGACGCAACCGGACACGTGTCGGTCCTCGGGCACGATGCCGACTCCGGCGGCGTGCATCGCGCCGGGCCGACCGGTGGCCACCGGCGCGCCGCACACCTCCACCCGGCCGGCGCTGAGCGGGAGCAGGCTGGAGAGTAGATCGCCCAGCGCCGCTTGGCCGTTGCCCTCGACGCCGGCGAGACCCAGGATCTCGCCGGCGCGCACCTCCAGGGTCAGTCCGCGCAGCAGCGGACGCCGGTCGGTGGTGCTCGCGTGCGCGTCGCTGATCCGCAGCCGTACCTCGCCGGCCGGCGGCCTGGGATCCGGGGCGGGTGCGGCGGCCGGTTCGCGTACGTCCAGCAGGGCGGTGCCGCCGGTCGGCTCACCGGTGCCGGGTTCGATCAGCGCGTCCAGCGCGCCGACCGCCGACGCGGCGGTCCACTTGGACAGTTCGCGGCCGACCATCTCCCGGGCCAGCGAGCGTACATCGGTGTCGGCGGTGGCCCGCCGGGCCACCACGCGCCCCTGGCGCATGATGGTGACCCGGTCGGTGGCGTGCACGATCTCGTCCAGCTTGTGGCTGATCAGGATCACCGCCTTGCCCTCATCGGCGACCACCCGGCGCAGCACGGTGAACAGTTCGCGCGACTCCTCCAGGGTGAGCACCGAGGTCGGCTCGTCGAGGATGAGTACGCCGGGGTCCCGGCGCAGGCACTTGACGATCTCGACGCGTTGGCGCTGGCCGGTGGACAGGTCCTCGACGCAGGCGTCGGGGTCCACCTCCAGGCCGTAGCGTTCGCCGACTTCGCGAACCAGTGCCCGGGCCCGGTCCCGGTCCACCCGGCCCCGGTCGCCGAGCACCACGTTCTCCCACACGCTGAGCCGGTCCACCAGGCTGAAGTGCTGGTGCACCATGGAGATTCCGTGTGCCGCGGCGGCCGACGGGTCGGTGATCGTGGCGGGTTCGCCGCGCAGCAGGATTCGCCCGGTGTCCGGGACGACCAGGCCGAGCAGGATCTTCATCAGGGTGCTCTTGCCCGCGCCGTTCTCGCCGAGCAGGCCGTGGATCTCGCCGGCCTGCACCCGCAGCGAGACGTCCTCGCAGGCACGCACCGCGCCGAACCGCTTGCCGATGCCGAGCAGTTGCACGACGGGGACGGAGAGGACGGACGGGGCTGCCGGGTGGTCGTCGCCGGCCCGGGGTCGCGGGGCGGGTGTGGTCACGGCGGTGTCACTTGCCTGCGGCGACGGCCTCATCGACCTTCACCTTCCCGCTGCCGATGTCCTGGATCAGTGCCTTGAGCTGCTGCTCCTGGTCGCCGGTGGGCTTGCAGAGCTTGACCGTGGGCACCGGGTCCTTGCCCAGGTGCCATTCGCGGGCCACGCCCATCCGCAGGGTGCCCTTCTTGAAGTCCTCCAGGGCGCCGGCGAAGTAGGCACCGGGGCTGAAGATCACCGAGACCGCGTACTGCGCGCCGGGCGTCGAGCAGCGGTCGGTGCCGGGGGTGAGCGCCGGCACGCCCTTCTCGTTGGCGAGTTGGGTGACCACGTCGGTGGCGCCGCCGAGGTAGGGGTAGATCACCTTGACGCCCTGGCTGATCTGCGCCTGGGCGGCCTCCTTGGCCTTGCCGGAGTCGTTGAAGTCGCCGGTGTAGGTCTGCACCATCTCGGCGTCCGGGACGACCTTCTTGATGCCGGCCTCGAAGGCCTTGGCCACGTCCCGGGCGAACTGCAGGTCGGGGCCGGTGATGTAGCCGGCCTTCTTGCCGCCGTTCTCCTTGAGGATCAGGCCGGCCGCGTAACCGGCCACGTACAGCGACTCGTTGATGTAGTCGAGGGACTGGGTGAACTCGGGGGTCTGGGTCACGCCTTGGCCGCCGCTGATGTACCAGGCGATGCCCTTGCACTGCGGTTCCTTGGCCGCGCTGAGCGCGTCCTTGAGCTCGCTGGCGCCGATCGCGATCATGTCGACCTTCTGCCGACACAGGTTGCGGGCCTGCTGGACCGCGTTGGCCGGGTTGATCTTGTCGACCACGACGAGCTTCCACCCGTTGGCGTCGGCATAGCCGTTCGCCTCGTCGACGAAGCTCTGGTAGTAACCCTTGTCCTTGGTGTCGCCGGGGCTCATCACCCCGATGACGACCTTCTTGTCCTTGTTGACGTCGGGCTCGTTGGCGGGGAGGGTGCCGGCGCCGGGCGCACCGGCCGAGGCGGGCGCCCCGGCGGAGGTGGAAGAGGAGGAGGAGCCACCGCCACAGGCGGTGACCAGCAGTCCCGGTATGATGACCGAGGTTGCGATGACTCGAACCATGTTCTTCATCGGAAGGTCTCCAGACGAATCAGGGCGCTTTGGTTCGACACGGACCGACGGGTGCGCGGCAACCCGGGTGAGCACGGTGGGCGTGCCGGATTCGGGGGTGAGGTGTCGCGGCCGGGGTGGATGTCGGTCCGGCGGAGGGACCCGTTCCGGTTGCGCGGGGGATTCCGGCCCGGAAGCGGGTGGGGGTCGGTGCGCGGCGCCTGCGGCGCGCGCGACCGTCCGACAGTGGTGTGGTGGTGCGGAGTTGCCGAGCTGCGATCCGGCGGCGATACCGGGTCGCGGTGGTGCGGTGGGTCAGCCGTTGCGGTATTCGTCGCGCGGCGGGGTGAAGATGTCCAGGATCCAGGTCTCGCCGTGCTCGGGGTCGCCGATGAACAGGCTGTCCCCGTGGTCGCAGCCCTTGGGCGCCCAGTAGACGTCGCCCGGGCCCAGCACCTGCCGCTCGTCAGAGTCGATGCGGAAGTCCAGCTTGCCCTTGAGCACCATGCCGTACTGCTCGTGCTCGGGATGGTCGTCGTAGGGGGTGGGTCCGCAGCCCTCGCGGATCCGCCACAGGGTCAACATCATCTCGTCACCGGTGTAGACCCGGCGCCGGAATCCCGGCTTGACCTCGACGAACTCGCTGTCGTCGAAGGCCCACACGCGTTGTACGTCGCTCATGTCACGGCCGTCCTCTCCGGTTGATTCGCGCAATGGTTCCTCGGGCGGGCCGGCCTTCGTGCCCGCTAGAACATCCGGGCGGTCATCTGCCGCTCCACCTCGCCGAGATGGTCGGCGGCGGCGTGCGCGGCGGCGTCGGGGATGCCGGCCGCGACCGCCTCGGCGATGCCCCGATGCGAGCGGCAGGACTCGGCGATCACTTGGCGGACCGCCTCGGCGTTGCCCTCCGCGTCGAGGAGCGAGGCGAAGTCGCCGGACGCGAATACCGCGTCGAGCACCTTCGCGTACAGCTCGCGCAGTGTGGTGTTGCCACACGCGCGGGCCAGCGCCGCGTGGAAACGGCGGTCCTGGCGGCGGAACGCCTCCAGGCTCATCTGTGGGTCGAAGCCGGCCGCGAGTTCGCCGATCTCGGCCCGCTCGTCGGGGGCGGCGCGGATGGCGGCGAGGCGGGCGATGGCCACCTCGGTGACCTGGCGTACCTCGAACAGTTCCGAGACGCGCAGCTTGCGGCCGTCGTCCGCGTCGAAGGACACCCCGGGCAGTCGCTCGGCGACATAGAACCGGTTGCCGCGCTTGACCAGGCAACCGAGCGAGACGAGTCCCTGGATCGCCTCGCGCACCGAGGTGCGGGCCACCCCGAACTGCTCACACAGGGTACGTTCCGGGGGAAGTTGCGCGCCCGGGCGCAGTTCGCCCTCACGCACGCTCGCCAGGAGTGCGTCGCGGACCTCCTCGGAGATCGTGCGGCGCGCGACCTTGGCGAACCGGACCCGGTCCCCCGGTGCCCGCAGGGGCACTACGCGCCCGCCAGGGACGCGAAGCGCTCGCGTTCCGCGTCCAGGTCCAGCGGGCGGATGATCGCCTCGTGCTCCTCGTCGCCCCAATGCGCGTGCGGGACCAGCCACATCACCTCGAACTCGAGGCCGTCGGGGTCCTTGGCGTACAGGCTCTTGTTCGCGCCGTGGTCGCTCGCGCCGATCAACGCGCCCGCGGCCGACAGGCGTTCACGGGCCTCGGCCAGCGCGTCGAGGGTGGGCACCTCCCACGCGACGTGATACATGCCCACCGTGCGCCGGCCGGCCTGCGAGTCGCCCGCCCCGGCGCCGATCGTGAAGAAGGCGATGTCGTGGTGGTTCTCCGACGCGGGCGCCCGCATGAAGACGTAACTGCCGGGCGGGCCGTCGATGACGGTGATGAAATCCAGCACCTCGTTGTAGAACCGGGCGGTCCGGTGTGCGTCGCGCACGTACAGCACCGCGTGGTTCATCCCGGTAACGGCCACGATCGGGCCTCCTCAGGGTGTGGGTCAGGCTGTTGGTCTGACAATCAGAAGGTATGAAGCTCGGTCAGGTGTGGTCATTGGTCCCCCAGCACAACCCCACGCTTCACCCGCTGTGCACCTGGACGTTCACCGCCTTGGTACGGGTGTACGCGTCCACGCCGGTTTTCGCGAACCCACTGGCTCGGCGCGGCTCGCCGCGCCCGCCGTTCATGTCCGGCGCGAAATGGCAGTTCACGTTGACCTCACCGCAGTCCAGCGCGTCCGAGAAACGGAACGCCCGCTCGATGTCGCGGGTGAACACCGTGCCGTTGAGGCCGTACCGGGTTCCGTTCGCCAACGCGAGCGCCTCGGCCTCGTCGCGGAAGGGCATCGCGGCCAGCACCGGCCCGAACACCTCCTGCTGCTCCACCTCGCAGCCGTGCCGCACCCGGCCCAGCACGGTGGGCGCGACATAGGTCGGCAGGAGGCCGTCCGGCAGGCCCGGTTTGCCGACCGCGGAGGCGTCCCCCGCGTCCAGTGCCCGGCTCACGAAGCCGCGGACCCGGTCCGCGTGCCGCTCGTTGATCAAGGGCCCGATGAAGGTGTCCGGATGCAGCGCGTCGCCCACCGGCAGCGTGGCCGCCGCGGCCGCGACCGCCTCCACCACCTGGTCGTACACCGACTCCTCGACCAGCAACCGACTGCCCGCGACGCACACCTCGCCCATGTTCACGAACGCGGCCATCATCGCCCAGCCCACCGCCTGGTCCAGGTCGGCGTCGGCGAACACCACGACCGGCGACTTGCCACCCAGTTCCAGATGCACCGGGGTCAGGTTGCGCGCGGCGGCGGCCAGCACGTGTCGACCGGTCTCGGTGCCGCCGGTCAGGCTGATCAGGTCGAACCGCTTGTCGGTGATCAGCCGCTCGCCGACCGTCGAGCCCGGGCCCAGCACGATGTTCAACACCCCCGCCGGCAGCCCGGCGGCGGTCAGGATCCGGCCCAGCTCGACCAGTGTCACCACCGCGTCCACCGGCGGCTTGGCCACGATCGAGCAGCCGGCCGCGAGCGCCGAGGCGATCCGCTGGCTGCCCGTCATCAGCGGCCCGTTCCACGGCAACAACTCGGCCACCACGCCGGCCGGCTCGCGCAGCCGCAGGGTCAGCAGATCCGGACCGCCGCCGGGCAGCAGATCCGGCGGGAAGGACGAGCGCCGCACGTCGCCGTGCGTGGTGCGACAGATCGCCGCGGCGTAGGAGAAGGCGTTGGCCGCCTCGTACACGTCGTTCGTCAGCGCCCCGGAGATCGCCTTCCCGGTGTCCATCGCCTCCAGCGCGGCCAGCCGGCCGGCGTCCGCGCGGATCGCCGCGGCCGCCGCCTCCAGCACCTCGGCCTTGCGCGGACCCGGCATGCGCTGCCACACCCTGCCGTCGAAGCTGGTCCGCGCGGCGGAGACGGCCGCCTCGACCTCGGCGTCGCTCGCCGACAGGTAGGAGGCGGGTTGCCCACCGGTCGAGGGATCGAACACCGGTCGCCGCTCGCCGTCGAAGGACTCGCGCCCGTCGATCAGCTGCGGATACGGGTCCGGGCGCAGCCACTCGGCGCGGATGCGCGGCTCGCTGCTGGTGGTGTCGGACATGCGGCAACTCCCTGGACGCGGCGGACGGGCCTTCGAGCCGTGCGCGCCGTGTCGGGCGCCGCAACCTGGTAAGCCTCGCCCGACACGGCACCGGTTCAGGTTTGCCCTCGTCGCCCTGTGCTCGCATTGTGTCCCCGGCATGTACTGGGCCCACTTGATTGTGCTCCCGGCCACGATGCCTGCGGACGATGCCGGGCCTAGTGTCCCCAGACATGGTGAGTTCGCAGGTGAGAGCAACGTGAGCGGCGCCGGGCCGACGCGGCCCGACCTGTTGGTCGTGGGCGGTGACGTGGTCACCATGAACGCGCGCCGCGAGGTGCTGCTGGGCGGCACGGTCGCCGTCGCGGGCGAGCGCATCCTCGCCGTCGGCGCCACCGGCGAGCTGCGGGCCCGCTGGCCGGGCACCCCCGAGTGGGACGCGAGCGACTGCGTCGTCACGCCGGGCATGGTCAACGCGCATCTGCACCAGACCGGCGATCCGCTGGCCCGCGCCCGAATACCGGACGACCTGCCGCCGGGCGCCTCCGTCGACACCTGGGCGGTGCCGCTGCACGCGGCGCACCGACCCGACGACGACGAACTGTCCGCGCTGCTCGCCGGCGTGGAGAGCGTGCGCAACGGCGTCACCACGATCATCGAGGCCGGCACCGTGGCCCACCCGCACCGGGTGGCCGCCGCGATGAGCGAGGTCGGCGTACGCGGCGGCATCGGCGCGTGGGGCTGGGACGTGCCCGGCGCACCGTTCGCCGCACCGGCCGCCGAGGTGTTGGACCGGCTCGCCGAACTGGTCGCCGCCTACCCGGCCGGCGGGTCGGTCGAGGGCTGGGTCACCCTGGTCGGGCACGGCCTGGCCTCGGACGAACTGCTGTCCGGCGCGGCCGACCTGGCCCGCGCCACCGGCGCGCGGATGACGATGCACCTGTCCCCCTCGGGCGCCGACCCCGACGACTACCTGCGCCGCACCGGGCGCCGACCCGTGCTGCACCTGGCCGAGTTGGGAGTGCTGGGCCCGCACCTGTTGCTGGCGCACGCGGTGTGGCTCGACGACGCCGAGGTCGAGGCGTTGTTGGCGGACCGTACCGCGGTCGCCTACTGCCCGTGGGCGTATCTGCGGTTGGGCCAGGGCGTGACACAGGCCGGGCGGCACGCCGCGTTGTCGCGTCGCGGCGGCCGGCTCGCGCTGGGCACCGACGCGGGCAACGCCGCCGACTCGGCCGATCTGCTGCGCACCGCGGCGCTCGCGGTGGGCCTGGCCAAGGACATGGCGATCGACCCCACCGGTCCCGGCGCCGCCGAGGCACTGGAGTGGGCCACCATCGGCGGCGCCGAGGCGGTCGGTATGGCCGATCGCATCGGCTCGCTCGAACCCGGCAAGTACGCCGATCTGGTGGTGCACGACGCCACCGGCCCGCAGTGGACCCCGCGCGGCGACATCGCCCAACAGCTGGTGTGGTCCTCGGACGGCCGCTCGGTGCGCGACGTGCTGATCGGCGGCCGGGTCGTGGTCCGCGACCACACGTGCGTGACCGTCGACGAGCGGGCCCTGCGTACCCTCGCCGCCCGCGCCTCGACCGCCCTGCTCGCCCGGGCCGGCGTACCGCTGCGCTCGCGCTGGCCGACGCTGCCCGCGTACTGAGACGCATACCGACTCGCACACCGCCGACATCGCCGACCGCCGAGTCCCGTATTCCACAGTTTCCGCCAACCGAGGAGCCCCACATGCGAGTTGCCGTAGTCACCGCCCCCGAACAGGTCGATCTGCGTGAGGAGCCGGTCCCCGAGGTCGGGCCGGAGGACGTGCTCGTGCGGGTCGGCCGCACCGGCCTGTGCACCATGGAGCGCCGGCTCTACCTGGGCACCAAGCCGATCTACCCGGTCGCCCCCGGCCACGAGGTCGCCGGTGAGGTGGTCGCGGTCGGCAGCGCCGTCGTCGGGCTGCCCGGGGTCGCGGCCGTCGGCGACACGGTCACCGTCGACCTGCTCACCCGCTGCGGCACCTGCACCTCGTGTCGGCGCGGGCGCAGCGCGCTGTGCAAACGACCGCAGGGCGGCGCGTTGGCCGACGGCACCATCTCGATGGGCGCCGGCTTCGCCGAGTTCGTCAAGGTCAAGGCGTTGCAGGCGTTCCGCACCGGCGACGCGCCGATCGCGCACGCCGCGATGGGCGAGCCGCTGGCGTGCGTCGCGCACTCGGCCCGGCTCGGCGGGCTGCGGGCCGGCGACCGGGTCGCGGTGATCGGCGCCGGCTACATGGGCCGCCTGCACCTGGCCCTGGCCCGGTTCAAGGGCGCCGAGTCGGTCGGCCTGATCGACATCAGCGACGAGCGGCTCGCCGAGGCCCGCGCGGCAGGCGCCGACTGGACGAGCACCCCGGAGGAGGCCGCCGGCACCGGCGGGAAACAGGACGTCGTCTTCGTCACCGCCGGCGCCCCCGGCGCCCTGGAGACCGCACTGTCGCTGTGTGACGACGGCGGCACCGTGGTGCTGTTCGGCGCCTTCCCCAAGGACGTCCTGGCCGGTGTCGGGCCGGACCACGTGCACCACCACGAGTTGAGCATCGTCGGCGTCTACAGCCAGGAACCGCAGGACTGGACCGAGGCCGCCGCGATCATCGCCTCCGGGCGCCTCGCCGCGGATCTGCACGCGCTGGTCACCGCGACCTACCCGCTCGGTGAGGTCGACGCCGCCTTCCGGCTGGCGGCGAAGTCGCCGGTCTATCGCGTCCTCGTGGGCGGCTGAGCGTGCCCGGCTCGCCCGCGGTCGTCGTCGGCGTCGACGTGGGAAGCAACTCGGTACGCGCCCTCGCGCTCGACCCGGCCGGCGCCGTCCTGGGCGCGACCACCGCCGGTTACCCCGGTGCGGCGACCTGGGAACCCGGCCACGCCGACCCGTACGCCTGGTTCGCCGCCACCGCGCAGGCGCTCGCGGAACTGCGCGCGCTGGTGCCCGGTGCGGCCCGTCCCGCCGCACTGTGCCTGGGCGGCCAGAGCCCCACCACCGTGCCCGACGCGGTGCCCCGACCCGGCACCGCCGCGGCGCTGACCTGCCGGCATCCGGCGGGCGCGACCGGGTCGCCGGTGCAACAGCATCACGCGCAGTACGCCGCGCTGCGCGCCGCCCACGGGCCCGACGTGCGGGCGTGGCAGCTCTACGACTGGCTGGCCGCGCGGTTCGGCGCGGAGCGGGCGCAGGCGCGCTGGCCCGGTGATCCGCCGCTGACCGGCTACGGGCCGATCGTGGCGACCGGGTCGGTGGTGGGCGCGGTCGGCACCGGGCACGACGTCGCGGCGGGCACCCCGCTGGTGGCCGGCGCCCAGGACGCGTACCTGGCGTTCTGGGCGGGTGGCCTGGACCGTCCCGGCCGGGCGATGGACCCCGGCGGGCGGACCGGCGGCCTGGCCGTGGCGGTGCCCGCGGGCTCGCCGGCCGC
>NZ_JBEXCV010000089.1:0-38437 GCF_040605455.1 Embleya sp. NPDC005575
GTCCCGCTGGGGGGGGGGGGGGCCCCCCCCCCCCCCCGACCGGTCGTCACTTCTTGGGTGACGGCGAGCGGCGCATCTCCTTGTGGATCAGCTTCCACTCCCGGGCCCGTTCGGCCCGGATGCGATGGTCCTCGCGCGAGGCGATCCAGCGTGCCTCGCGCAGCAGTTTGCGGTAGCTGTCCAGGCGACGTTGCGGCAACTCGCCCGCCTCGATCGCGGCGAGCACCGCGCAGCCGGGTTCACTCTCGTGCGTGCAGTCGGCGAAGCGGCAGTCCGCGACCAGGGCGTCGACGTCCGCGAAGGTGCGGTCCAGGCCCTCGCCGACGTCGTACATGCCGACCCCGCGCATGCCCGGGGTGTCCACGAGCACGCCGCCGCTCGGCAACGGCACCAACTCGCGCCACGTGGTGGTGTGTCGGCCCTTGCCGTCGCCACGTACCTCCTGGACGGAGGTCACCTCGGCGCCCGCGAGCGCGTTGGTGAGCGTGGACTTGCCCGCGCCGGAGGTGCCGATCAGTGCGACGGTCCGGCCGGCGGTGTACGCCTGGAGCACGTCCAGGCCCTCGCCGGTGAGCGCGCTGGCGACCACGACGTCCACGCCCATGGCCACCGCCTCGACGTCCGCGCGCAGGTCGTCGGCGTCGGCCGCGAGGTCGGCCTTGGTGAGGACGACCAGCGGCGTGCCGCCGCTCTCCCAAGCGAGCGTGAGCAGCCGCTCCAGACGGCCGAGGTCGGGCGCGACGTCCAACGGGACGACGGCGCCGATCAGGTCGACGTTGACCGCGAGAACCTGGCCCGTCGAGCGCCCGGACGCGTGCGAGCGCACCAGCGCGGTCCGGCGTGCGAGCAGGGCCGCGACGAAGGCCTCGCGGCCGTCGTCGGGAAACTCCAGTGCGGCCCAGTCGCCGGTGCACGGCAGTTCGCCGCCGCCGTGCGCGGCCCGTACGGTGCCGTCGGCGGTGACCACCTCGCACAGCGAGCGGTCCACCCGGGCGATCCGCCCGGGCACCAGGCCGTGCGTGCGGTAGGGGGCGAATTCGGTGTCGCGATCCGCGTCCCAGCCGTAGGCGGCGAGCACGTCGGAGGTCGGCACGAAAGCGGTGTCCGGAGAGGCAGGGGTGTTACGGGAAGCAGGGGTGTTGCGAGAAGCGTGGTGCTGCTGGGAAGACAAGCCGGTGGCCCTTCGAGGGGCGGATTCGCCGACCTGCGCGCCGTCACGACGAACGACGTGGCGCGGCTACGCGGTGCGAATCCGAGAGGCGGAGAAGTGGAATGAGGTCCAGCCCGTCCGGGCGACCGTCATCAAGGTCGTGTTCACGACATCCACCTCCCACCTGTTCCGTGCGGCCTCGGGCCGCGCTCTCGGGCACTGTGCGGGCCCAAGGGCCACCCGTGGAGCCTAGGCCATCACGGCCGGTCGCGTCGAGCGTGTTCCTGCTCGCCGCCCACTGGCCGACTCGGCCGCGGCGGCCACGCGGTGTCCTCCAACGGCAGGCCGGGCAACTCCTGTCCGACCGGCATGTGCAGGCTCGGCGGCTGACCGATGGTGGGCGGCGGACCCGGCGGGCGCGGCGGCCGGGACGGCATCCGGGGCAGGTCGCCGGCCCGGCGGGCGCCGTTGGCACGGCCGTTGACCGGGCCCGGGTCGCTGCGTTTGGCGTCGCGCGCGTGGATCGCCCAGCGCTCGGGGAACTCGGACGGCGGTTCGGCGATGTCGGGGAGTTCGCCGTGGATGACGGTGTCCTCCATCTCGTCGTGCTCGTCCGAGTGGGGCGTCCAGTCGCCGGGGTTGCCGCGGTGGCGACCCGAGCGCAGGTGCTCCATGGCCGTGGCGATCTCCTCGGCGGCCTTCTCCTTGTCCCGCTCGGCGCGCGCCTGCGCGGTCTCCTGGCTGGGCCAGACCTGGTCGATGGCGGCGTTGACGGCAGCACCGATCAATACGGCCATGGCCGCGAAGTACATCCACACCATGACCGCGACCGGGGCCGCCAGCGAGCCGTAGACGGTGGGGCCGTCGATGGTGGTGGCGAGGTAGACGCGCAGCAGGAAGCTGCCGAGGATGCACAGGAGCAGGGCGACCAGTGCGCCGGGTATGTCCTCGCGCCACGGCGTCCGCACCGGCACCGACACGTGATAGAGCGAGGTCAGGAAGCACACCGACAGCACCACCAGGACCGGCCAGTACAGGATGTGCACGGTCCCGGCGAAGTGCGGGAATGCCTTGACCACCAAGTCGGGGCCGGCCACCAGGAGCGGGATCAGGAACATCCCGAGCAGCAGGCCGACCACATAGAGCGTGAAGGACAGCAGCCGGGTGCGCACGATGCCGCGCTTGCCGGACAGGCCGTACATGATCGTGATGGTGTCGACGTAGACGTTGAGCGCGCGCGAGCCGGACCACAGGGCGATCAGGAAGCCGGCCGAGACGATGTCCGCGCGGCCGGAGTCGAACACGTCGTTGACCAGGGGCACGACCACCTGCTCGGTGCTCTTGCTGGAGAGCACCGACCCGGCGGCCTTGACGATGTCCGCCTTGAGGTCGTTGACGGTGCTGCCACCGATCATGCCGTGCAGGTAGCCGACGGTGCCGGCGAGCCCGAGCAGCAGCGGGGGCAGCGAGAGCAGCATGAAGAACCCGGCCTCGGCGGCCAGGCCGGTCACGCGGTGGTTGAAGCAGGAGATCACCGTCTCGCGGAGTATCCGCCACAGTGCGCTCCGCAACCGGATGCGACCGGCCCCTCGCAGGCGAGGTCGTTGTTGGTAGTCCGCTGCCACCCCTTTAAGGTATCCGGCCGAGGGCCTGGCATTCGCCAAGTCGTCGTCCGGGTGAACCCCACCTTCGATCAAGGGTCGCCCCGGGCCGCCTTTCCCGGCGGTCCGCGCTGGTCAGCGGCCGGCCGGCAGCACCCCGGAGAGCCTGCTGAGCACCCGGGCCGCGGTCCGCAGTTCCTCGGCCGGCAGGTCGGCGAACGCGCTCTCCCAGCTCTCCCGGAACAGCGCGTCGAGCCGGTACAACTCACGTCGGCCGGCCGGGGTCAGTCGGACCACCGAGCCGCCTCGTCCGCGCCCGGCGCGCACCGCCTCGACCAGCCCCTCGCGCCCGTGCACGTCCAGCAGGTCACGCACGGCCGATCCGGACAGGCCGAGCACTCGGGCCAGCCGCTCGTTGTCCAGGTCGAGTTCGTCGGCCAGCGCCGCGAGCAGCCGATACCGAGTACCTTCGGCATCGACGTCGACCGGACCGGCCTGCCCGGCACGATCGGCGCGGATCGCGGAGAGGAAGCCGTTGAGGGCGTAGCGCAGCGTCTCGACCGCTTCCTCACGACGCGGCTCCGGCCGCTCGGAGGTGGGTCCGGCGGCGGATTCGACCGTGCATACGGAACGCGTTCTGCGCCGGGGCGCGCCCAGAACCTCGCCTGGCATACCCATCAGCTCCTCGTCCACTGTGGTGCGTGGGCCGCGTACCGTTCGGGGTAACGGGATCCGACCCCCCGTACCGTAACCAACCGCGGCGACGATGCATGCCGCGGCCGGTGCGGAAGATCGGCTCATCTCACTATATGGGCATGTGTGTTCGACATGCGAGATGGGCGTTCGCATCCCGGACAGTGATGGACGGCTTTCTGGCTCCATGTCAATCTTTGCGACATGTCACGCGCCGGTATTGCTCTCGTAGGTCGACTCCACGTCGACCTCGGACGCATGTCCAGCGCCGTCTGTTCGCCGGTCTGACGACCCGCCCGTTGCACCTGTCTGCCGGGCGCGCGGTCGCACCGGCACCACGACTCTCACGGCCGGTCCGGCGAGGGTGCGGCCGGATGCTCCCCCGCGCGTCCCCCACCGATCCGCCCGGAGGACGCTCCCCATGGCCGCCACTACCGACACCGCCGGCAGCGGTCCCCGCGCCCGCAAGACCGCTCGCCATCGCGGCGAGGGTCAGTGGGCCCTCGGCCATCACGAGCCGCTGAACGGGAACGAGCAGTTCAAGAAGGACGACGACGGCCTCAATGTGCGTGCGCGCATCGAGAATGTCTACGCCCATCGCGGCTTCTCCTCGATCGACCCCAACGACCTGCGCGGCCGGATGCGGTGGTGGGGCCTGTACACGCAGCGCAAGCCCGGCATCGACGGCGGCAAGACCGGTGTGCTGGAGCCGCACGAGCTCGACGACGAGTACTTCATGCTGCGCGTGCGAGTGGACGGCGGCCGACTGAACCTGGCCCAGTTGCGCGCCATCGCCGAGGTCTCCGAGCGGTTCGGGCGCGGCACCGCGGACGTCACCGACCGGCAGAACGTGCAGTTCCACTGGATCCGGATCGAGGACGTCCCGGAGATCTGGCGGATCCTGGAGGGCGTCGGCCTGTCCACCACCGAGGCGTGCGGTGACACCCCGCGCGTGGTGCTCGGCTCGCCGGTGGCCGGCGTCGCCGAGGAAGAGATCATCGACGGCACCTGGGCGATCGACGAGATCAACCGGCTCTACATCGGCAAGCCCGAGTACTCGAACCTGCCGCGCAAGTTCAAGACCGCGATCTCCGGATCGCCGCTGCTGGACGTCGCGCACGAGATCAACGACATCTCCTTCGTCGGCGTCGTGCACCCCGAGTTCGGTCCCGGCTTCGACGTGTGGGTCGGCGGCGGGCTGTCCACCAACCCCAAGCTCGCGGTCCGGCTGGGCACCTGGGTCCCGCTGGAGGAGGTGCCGCAGGTCTGGGAAGGCGTCATCTCGATCTTCCGCGACTACGGCTACCGTCGGCTGCGCAACCGCGCGCGGCTGAAGTTCCTGGTCGCCGACTGGGGTCCGGAGCGCTTCCGTGAGGTGCTGGAGAACGAATACCTCAAGCGCAAGCTCATCGACGGTCCCGCCCCCGAGGCGCCCGCGCAGGTGTGGCGCGACCACGTGGGCGTACGTCCGCAAAAGGGTGGCGGCTTCTACGTCGGCTTCGCGCCGCGCGTGGGCCGGGTCGACGGCGCCACGCTCGGCAAGATCGCCGACCTCGCCGAGCGGCACGGCTCGGACCGGGTACGCACCACGGTCGAGCAGAAGATGCTCATCCTGGACGTCGCCGAGGACAAGGTCGCCTCGCTCAAGGAGGGCCTGGAGGCACTCGGCCTGCGGGTGGACCCGAGCCCGTTCCGGCGCGGCACGATGGCCTGCACCGGCATCGAGTTCTGCAAGCTGGCGATCGTGGAGACCAAGGGTCGCGGGATCCGACTGATCGACGAACTCGAACAGCGACTGCCGGAGTTCGACCAGCCGATCACGATCAACATCAACGGTTGCCCGAACGCGTGCGCCCGGATCCAGGTCGCCGACATCGGCCTCAAGGGTCAGTTGGTGCTGGGCGACGACGGCGAGCAGGTCGAGGGCTACCAGGTGCACCTTGGCGGCGGGCTGGGCCTGGACCCCGGCTTCGGGCGCAAGATCCGCGGCCTCAAGGTGACCTCGGCGGGCCTGGCCGACTACATCGAGCGCGTGCTGTGCCGCTTCCAGGAGCAGCGCACCGAGGGCGAGCGCTTCGCCCAGTGGGCCGTGCGCGCGGCCGACGCGGACCTGTCGTGAGCGCCGCCGGCGGCGCCGAGCCGGGTCAGCGGGCCGTTCCGTTCTACTGCCCCTTCTGCGGCGACGAGGACCTTCGTCCGCACGAGGAGGGACACGGCACCTGGCTGTGCTCGGCCTGCCGGCGGGCGTTCTCGCTGAAGTTCCTGGGGCTGGCCTTCCCGGAGAAGCACGGTCCAAAGAAGCACGCTTTGGAGACGCACAGCCCGCAGGACGACGGCACGACACGACGCGATGCGGGGCACACCCCGTCGATCACCCAGGAGGAGGGCCGATGACCGTCACCGAGACCACCGACCTCGAGGCGCTCGCGAACCGCGCCGGCCTCGAACTCGAGGACGCGACCGCGTCGGAGATCCTGGCCTGGACGCACGAGCGGTTCGGCCCGGCGTGGTGTGTGACGTCCTCGATGGAGGACGCCGTGGTCGCGCACCTCGCGTCGCGGGTGGCGCCCGGTGTGGATGTGGTCTTCCTGGACACCGGCTACCACTTCCCCGAGACCATCGGCACCCGTGACGCGGTCGCGGCGGTCTACGACGTCAACGTGATCACCGTGCACCCGGACCTGACCGTCCTGGAGCAGGACGCCGAGTACGGCGCGGCGCTGCACGATCGCGACCCCGACGCGTGTTGCGCGATGCGCAAGGTGGCGCCCTTGGAACGGTCGCTGACGAACTACCGCGCCTGGGCCACCGGGCTGCGCCGGGACGACTCGCCGAGCCGGGCGAACACCCCGGTCGTGTCCTGGGACGCGCGCCGGCGCAAGGTCAAGGTCGCCCCGATCGCCCGCTGGACGCAGGACGACGTGGACGCCTACGTGGCCGAGTACGGAGTGCTGACCAACCCGCTGCTGATGGACGGCTACGCCTCGATCGGCTGTGCGCCCTGCACCCGCCGGGTGGCTCCCGGCGAGGACGCCCGCGCCGGCCGGTGGGCCGGCAACGGCAAGACCGAGTGCGGGATCCACACATGACCGGCCCGATACGCACCATGGCACCGTGCTCGACGAAGACGAAGGAGGGGTTGGCGTGACCACGACGATCGACAAGGGCACCGCACCCGGAGCCCTGACCCACCTGGACGCGTTGGAAGCCGAGTCCGTGCACATCTTCCGCGAGGTGGCGGGCGAGTTCGAGAAGCCGGTGATCCTGTTCTCCGGCGGCAAGGACTCGATCGTGATGCTGCATCTGGCGCGCAAGGCGTTCTGGCCGGCGCCGGTCCCGTTCGCGCTCCTGCATGTCGATACCGGGCACAACTTCCCGGAGGTCATCGAGTATCGCGACCGTGTGGTGGCCGAGCACAACCTGCGGCTGCACGTGGCCGAGGTGCAGGACTTCATCGACAACGGCCGGCTGCGCGAGCGCCCGGACGGCACCCGTAACCCGTTGCAGACCGTCCCGTTGCTCGACGCGATCGAGTCCAACCGCTTCGACGCGGTGTTCGGCGGCGGCCGGCGCGACGAGGAGAAGGCCCGCGCGAAGGAGCGGGTGTTCTCGCTGCGCGACGAGTTCGGCGCCTGGGACCCGCGCCGGCAGCGGCCCGAGCTGTGGCAGCTGTACAACGGCCGGCACCGCGTGGGCGAGCACGTGCGGGTGTTCCCGATCTCGAACTGGACCGAGCTGGACGTGTGGCAGTACATCGAGCGGGAGGCGATCGCACTTCCGCAGATCTACTTCTCGCACGAGCGGGACGTCTTCGAACGCGACGGGATGTGGCTCTCGGCCGGCGAGTGGGGCGGGCCGAAGGGCGACGAGGAGGTCGTGCGGCGCGTGGTGCGCTACCGCACGGTCGGCGACATGAGTTGCACCGGCGCCGTCGACTCCCCCGCCACGACGGTGGCGGACGTGATCGCCGAGATCGCAGTGAGCAGGCTGACCGAACGAGGTGCCACGCGCGCGGACGACAAGATGTCCGAAGCCGCGATGGAAGACCGCAAGCGCGAGGGGTACTTCTAGCCATGAGTGGGACTTCCGACATTTCCCCGGACGCCCTGTCGTCCGCGGACGAGCGCGTGGGTCTGCTCCGGCTGGCCACCGCCGGTTCCGTCGACGACGGCAAGTCCACCCTGGTGGGCCGGCTTCTGCACGACTCGAAGTCGGTGCTGACCGACCAGCTGGAAGCGGTCACCCGGGTCAGCAACGAGCGCGGCCAGGAGGAGGCCGACCTCGCGCTGCTCACCGACGGGCTGCGGGCCGAGCGCGAGCAGGGCATCACCATCGACGTCGCGTACCGCTACTTCGCCACCGCGCGGCGCCGGTTCATCCTCGCCGACACGCCGGGCCACGTGCAGTACACGCGCAACATGGTCACCGGCGCCTCCACCGCGGAGCTGGCCGTGGTGCTGGTGGACGCGCGCAACGGCGTGGTCGAGCAGACCCGCCGGCACGCGGCCGTCGCGGCGCTGTTGCGGGTGCCGCACGTGGTGCTCGCGGTCAACAAGATGGACCTGGTCGACTACAGCGAGGAGCGCTTCGCCGAGGTCGCCGACACGTTCACCGAGTACGCCAAGGCGCTGGGTGTGCCGGACGTGCGCTCGATCCCGGTCTCCGCGCTGCGCGGCGACAACGTGGTGGACCCCAGCTCGCACATGGACTGGTTCTCCGGGCCGACGCTGCTGGAGTACCTGGAGACGGTGCCGGTGGAGACCGACCCGACGCTGGAGCCCGCGCGCTTTCCGGTGCAGTACGTGCTGCGTCCGCAGTCGGACGACGAGTACCGCGACTACCGGGGCTACGCCGGCCAGGTCGCCTCCGGGGTGTTCCGCGAGGGCGACGAGGTCGTCGTGCTGCCGTCCGGGCAGCGCACCTCCGTCGCGGGCATCGACCGGCTCGGCGTCGCGGTGCGCCAGGCCCGGCAGGGCGAGTCGGTCACCCTGCGGCTGGCCGACGACGTGGACATCTCGCGCGGCGACCTGATCGCGCCGGTCGACTCGGCGCCGCAGCCCACCCAGGACATCGAGGCCACCGTGTGTCACGTGGCCGACCGCCCGCTGCGCACCGGCGACCGGGTCCTGCTCAAGCACACCACCCGCACGGTCAAGGCCATCGTCAAGGACATCGCCTACCGCCTGGACCTGAACACCCCGATCGACGGCGTGCTGGGCCACGAGCAGCACCTGAGCGAGCTGCGCGCCAACGACATCGCCCGGGTCGTGCTGCGCACCGCCCAGCCGCTCGCGCTCGACGACTACGCCATCGGTCGGCGGACCGGTTCCTTCCTGTTGATCGACGAGGCCGACGGCTCGACGCTCACCGCCGGCATGGCCGGCGCCGCGTTCGCCGCGCCGGGTCGATGTCACAGCTGACTCGATCGCGGGTCTGACGACCCGCTTTTGACGCTCCGTCAGCCGTACCCGTGACATCGTCCGTCGCCGTCCACCACATACGTCGTCCCGGCCCGCGCACATCGCGCGGGCCCGAGGGAAGGTCCCCGCGTGTCCGTTTTCAGGACAAATCATCGCAGATCCATACGTACCGGCTTCGCTGCCGCCCTCCTCCTGCCGCTGCTCGCGATGTCCGCGTGCGGCTACGGCTCGGACAAGAAGGACGACAAGAACAAGACGCCGGCCGCGGGCGCGGGTCCGGCGGCGTCCGGCGGTGCCAAGGCGGGCACCTCGGCCTCGCAGATCCGACTCGGCTTCTTCGCCAACGTCACCCACGCGACGCCGCTGATCGGTCTGGGCGAGGGCTTTTTCGCCAAGGAACTGGGCAGCACCGAGATCAAGCCGCAGGTGTTCAACGCCGGACCCGCGGCGATCGAGGCACTCAAGGGCGGCTCGATCGACGCGACCTACATCGGGCCGAACCCGTCCATCTCCGGCTTCACCAGCACCAACGGCGAGTTGTTGCGGATCGTGGCGGGCGCCACCTCCGGCGGCGCCTCCCTGGTGGTCAAGCCGGGCATCAACCTGCCGGCCGACCTCAAGGGCAAGAAGATCGCCTCGCCCCAACTCGGCGGCACCCAGGACGTCGCGCTGCGGGCCTGGCTGACCAAGGCCGGCTACAGCGTGGACACCTCCGGCAAGGGCGACGTGAGCGTCGTGCCGACCGACAACGCGCAGACCCTGGCCGCGTTCCAGAAGGGCGACCTGGACGGCGCCTGGCTGCCCGAGCCGTGGGCCACCCGACTCGTCGTGGAGGCGGGCGCCAAGGTGCTCGTGGACGAGCGCACGCTGTGGCCGGAAGGCAAGTTCGTCACGACCGACCTGATCGTGTCCACCAAGTTCCTCAAGGACCACCCGGACACCGTCGAGGCCCTGATCAAGGGTCAGGTCGCCGCCAACGACTGGGCCGCGAACAACCAGGACAAGGCCAAGGCGGCGGTCAACGCCAAGATCGCCGAGGTCGCCGGCAAGCCGCTCGCGGCGAACGTGCTCGACGCGGCCTGGCCGAACATCGCGATCACCAACGACCCGCTCGCGTCCTCGCTGCTGAAGCTCTCCGACGACGGCGTCGCGGTCGGCGTGACCAAGAAGCTCGACATCCACGGCATCTACGACCTGACCATCCTGAACAAGGTCCTCGCCACCGCCGGGAAGCCCGCGGTGAGCGACGGGGGTCTGGGCCCGAAGAAGTAGGCGTTCGCGCTGCCTCACCCCCGGGCGACCGTCGCCCGATGAGCACTTCCCGCCCGACGCGCCCACCGAGAGAGGTGATCCGGACATGACCCAGACCATCAGCGAGGCCACGCCAACGGCCGCGACCCCCGTCGAGACCGGCTTCGCGGTCCGCCTTGACCAGGTCACCAAGGTCTTCGGCCGAGGCGGCGGCACACCCGTCCTGGACGGCATCGACCTGACCGTCGCCCCGGGCGAGTTCGTCTGCCTCCTGGGCGCGTCGGGCTGCGGGAAGTCCACCCTGCTCAACCTGATCGCCGACCTGGAGCGGCCCACCTCGGGCACCATCGAGGTCTCCGGCGACCGTCCCGCGCTGATGTTCCAGGACCACGCGCTGTTCCCGTGGCTGACCGCGGGCAAGAACATCGAACTGGCCCTGAAACTGCGCGGCGTGCCGCGCGATCGGCGCCGAGCCGAGGCGAACGAGCTGCTGGAGCTGGTCCGGCTCGGCGGCGCGCACAACAAGCGCGTGCACGAACTGTCCGGCGGCATGCGCCAGCGGGTGGCACTGGCCCGCGCGCTCGCGCAGGCCGGCGATCTGCTGCTGATGGACGAGCCGTTCGCCGCGCTGGACGCGATCACCCGCGACGTGCTGCACGACGAGCTGACCCGGATCTGGGCGGAGACCGGCCGCTCCGTGGTGTTCGTGACGCACAACGTGCGCGAGGCGGTCCGGCTCGCCCAGCGGGTGGTGCTGATGTCCTCGCGCCCGGGCCGGATCGCCCGGGAGTGGAACATCGACATCCCGCAGCCGCGCCGGATCGAGTCCACCGGCGTTTCCGAGTTGTCCGTCGAGATCACCGACCAGTTGCGAGGGGAGATCCGCCGCCATGGCCGCGCCTGATCTGACGAAGACCGACCCCGAGATCGGGGCCGACGCCGCGCACAAGCACGCGGAGGACGACCTGGCCGGGCTCGAGGCGGGCCTGGACGCGCTGGAGAGCTACGAGAAGGAGCGCAAGCCCTTCTCCCGCGTACTGCTGGAGAAGGTGCTTCCGCCCGTCATCGCGATCCTGCTGGTGCTGGCCGCCTGGCAGATCGCCTACTCGATGGAGATCAAGCCCCGCTACGCGCTGCCGAGCCCGCAGGACGTGTGGGACGCGTTCATGGTGCAGTGGAAGAAGGGCACCGTGTTCGAGATCCTGTGGACCAGCCTCTCCCGAGGCATCCTGGGCTTCTTGATCGCGGTCGCGATCGGCACACCGCTTGGCCTGATCGTGGCCCGGGTGAGCTGGATCCGGGCCGCGATCGGCCCGATCCTCTCCGGCCTGCAGTCGCTGCCCTCGGTGGCGTGGGTGCCGCCGGCGGTGATCTGGTTCGGCCTGAACAACAGCGCGATCTACGCGGTCGTGTTGCTGGGCGCGGTGCCCTCGATCGCCAACGGCCTGGTGGCCGGGATCGATCAGATCCCGCCGCTGTACCTGCGGGCCGGCCGAGTGCTCGGCGCACGCGGTCTCAACAGCGTGTGGCACGTCATGCTGCCCGCGTCGCTGCCCGGCTACGTGGCCGGCCTCAAGCAGGGCTGGGCGTTCTCCTGGCGCTCGCTGATGGCCGCCGAACTGATCGCCGCCGGCCCGGAACTGGGTTCGGGTCTGGGCCAGTTGATGGACCAGGGGCGCGACCTGGGCGACATGCCGATGATGTTGACCGCGGTCTTCATGATCCTGATCGTGGGTATCGGCATCGAGATGCTGGTCTTCACCCCCGTCGAACGCCTCGTGCTGCGCCAGCGCGGCCTGGCCACGAGCAAGTAGCCCACGCCATGACTCCTGCTCCCCCGCTCCTGGCCGTCGCGCACGGCAGCCGCGATCCCCGGCACGCCGCGGCGATGGCAGCCCTGGCCGCGCGCGTTCGCGCGCTGCGACCGGGGCTGCGGGTGGACATCGGATACCTGGACCACTGCGGCCCGCGGGTACCCGATCGGCTGGACGCGCTGGCCGACGCCGGCGCCGACACCGTGGTCGCGGTACCGCTGCTGTTCACTCCGGCCTTCCATGCCAAGCAGGACGTGCCCGCCGTGCTGCGCCATCGCCGACTGACCGTGCGTCAGGCGGCCACACTGGCTCCTTCCCCGCTGCTGCTGGCGGCCTTGGACCGGCGCATGCGCGAGGCCGGCGTACGGCCCGGAGACGCCCGTTACGGCGTCGTCCTGGCCACCGCCGGTTCCACAGATCCGGAGGCGAACGCGGTGACCACCATCGTCGCGCGGGAGTGGCGGCGTACCGGTTGGTGCGCCGTGGTCCCCGCGTTCGCCTCCGTCCACCAGGGCTCCACGATCGGCGCCGCGATCGAGGACCTGCACGCGCTGGGCGCCGAACGCGTCGCCGTCGCGTCCTGCATGCTGGCCCCGGGCATCCTGCCGGACCGGATCCTCGAACAGTCCCTGGCCGCCGGGGCGGAGCCGGTCACCGAGCCGGTCGCGGACACCGAGGAGATCGCCCGGCTGGTGCTGGATCGCTACGACGCGGCGCTGCCCTCGCGATCCTGCCTCTCCGCCTGACCCGAGACCGGTACCATCACCGGCGTGATCGACTCGGTGGCCGGCGAACGTTCGGTGCTCGTACGCGCGTGTGCGCAGGTCGGAGTGCCGTCCGCGGACGCCACGTTGCTGGCCTTCGGCGAGAACGCGGTGTTCGCCCTGCCGGGTCCGCGTCTGGTGGTCCGGGTGGCGCGCGGGGCGCACATGGCCGAGCGGGCGCGCCGCGAGATCGCGGTCGCGTGCTGGCTCGCCGAACAGGACTTCCCGGCGGTACGACCCGCGGCCGGGATCGATCCGCAGCCGGTACTGATCGACGGCCGCCCGGTCACCTTTTGGGAGTTGTTGTCGCCGGCCGAGCGCGAACCGGACATCGTCGACCTGGCCCGGCTGCTCAAGAAGCTGCACGCGCTGCCCGCGCCGC
The DNA here is from genome assembly GCF_040605455.1 of Embleya sp. NPDC005575. Classification (NCBI taxonomy): domain Bacteria; kingdom Bacillati; phylum Actinomycetota; class Actinomycetes; order Kitasatosporales; family Streptomycetaceae; genus Embleya; species Embleya sp. NPDC005575. Next base: position 13,076 of record NZ_JBEXCV010000089.1, read on the forward strand.
CGTTCGCGCTGCCCGCCCGGGCGCCGCTCGCGCTGGTGGAGACCTGGCTGGACTCGGCCGACGCCGCCGTGGGGTTGGAGGATCGGCGCTATCTGCTGGCCCGCCGCGACGCGTTGGAGGCGGCCTGCCGCGAGTTGACCCCGGCGCTGCCGCAGGGCCTGATCCACGGGGACGCGCTGCTGCGCAACGTCGGCGTGCACGGCGGCCGGGCGCTGCTGTTGGACTGGGAGACGGTCGCCCACGACCTGCGCGAGTACGACCTGGTGCTGACTCCGATGGCGGCCGCGCGCTACGGCCTGCCCGACGGCGCGCAGCGGCGGTTCGCGAAGAAGTACGGTTTCGACGTCACCGACTGGCCCGGCTACCGGGTGCTGCGCGAGACGCGTGAACTGGCCGCCACCGCCTGGGTGGCCCAGCACGTGCCGGGCAACCCGGCGGCCGAGGAGGAGTTCCACCACCGGGTCCGCACCCTGCGCACCGACGACCCGACCGCCCTTTGGCACGCGTTCTGACCCGCCCGATTCGACCCACCGACCCGGCCGCGAGGCCCGGGTAGGCCGCCCCGTGCGCCGTACAACCGCAACCGTCCCTCTTGCGCGACCGGCGGTGCGGGCGGGCACGCTCGGCCCGAGGCGACCGGGACGCAACCGCGGCCTCGGCTCAGGACGTGCGCTTGCTGTCCGTCCACTGCTGCTCGAACTCCTCCTGGAAAAGGGGGTAGAGCCCTCGCGCCGTGGTCCCCATCGCGTCGGCGCGAAGTACGAAGGCGGGCGACTCGACCCCGCGCGCGCGGCGAAGGTACGGCTGGATGAGCCCCACGTCCCCGTCCACGAGATACGCGCCGAACCGCGGCGCCTCGTCGTACAACCGGATCTCGATTCGTCGGGGCTCACGCAGCTTCGAGCGGATCCGGCGCAGGTGCAGAATGTTGAGCGTGGTCATCCGGGACAGCAGCCCCTTCTTGATCCCCTCGTCCTTCTCCCGCTGCTTCATCGCGTCCCCGGCCGGGTTCAGGAACAGCAGCCGCATCTCGCAGCCGCTCGCCCCCAGTCGGGTCAGATCGCGCCCCGAGTAGTTCTGGCACAGCAGGTTGAGCGACACGCCCATCGCGTCGATCCCGCGCGCGCCGTCCACGAGGTCGGCGAACGGCAGGCGCCGTTGCAGCGCGGAGCGGTCCTGAAAGACGCCCACCACGTCCGCGTAGCGCCCCGCGAACAGTTCCTCGACCGCGTCCAGCGCCAGCCGCCGATCGCCCTGGTCGGCGAGCGGGCCGTCCAGCATCGCCAGCACCCGCAGGCACGCGCGTTCGACCTGGGCCAGCACGTCGGGCGAGAGCACGCGGTTGCGGGCCACGATGTGCCGGCCGATCTCGACCTCTTCCAGGGCCCGTTCCAGCTTGCGCCGGTCCGGCAGGAAGGGTTCGAAGCACCACCAGTTGCGCACCATCAGCTCGCGCAGTTGCGGCAGCGTCAGGAACGCGATCAGCTCGTCGTCCGCCGGGTCCACGATGTATCCGCGTCGGCGGCTCATCTCCCGCACGGCCTCGGCGCGTTCGACCCATTCGTTCTGCGTGTTGCCGGCCGCCGCCAGCACCCAGGCGCCGTCGTCGTGCGGGTGCTCGCCGGGCCCGTAGACCGGGATCAGCACCGCGCCGATCACCGCACGCAGTCGCTGTTCGATCAGGTTCAGGTACACGTAGGCCCGGCCGGCCCGCCGAGCCCGCAGCAGCGCGCCGGCCCAGTCGTCCTCGCTCCAGGTGAGCGCCGCGGGGTCTATCCCCGGCATCGGGTCGGGCGGGCTCGAACCGTCCAGGACGGCCGTCCCGGTCGCCGCGTGCCGGGGGCCGGGCAGGATGCCCGGGTCGAACGCGAACGAGCCGGTGTCGGTGAGCCCGGCGGCCCCGCCCGCGGACTCACCGTCCCGGTAGCCGGCGTACGGATCCTGGAACGTGTCCCCGCCGTCGCCCGACGTCGCGCCGGTGCCACTGTCGAGGCCGGTCGTACTCGTCCCCTCCGCAGGATCCTCGGTCGTCGAGGGTGGCGAGCTGGACTCCCGATCGGCCATCGCGTCCCATCCGTTCGTCGTCGAGCCGGAACCGAACGAGCGTATAGCGAAACCCGGTGGCCTCGGGGGGCCCACGCGGGCCGGGTCGGATACCCCGTTCGGGTGGTGCACACGCGAGCATTACCCGGATGGCGTAAGGCGATTGGGGGGACTCGGGGCGCTCCGGCAACTTCTGCCCGGCGGCACCACGACGTCTCGGAACAATTGCCGGACGGCAGAGGGTCTTCCCTCCACCTGTTCCGGAGCGCAACCGGGACGGATCGCCGGTCCGTCTCATGCGACAGGAACCGTGGCACCCAGGAGGTCGTCATGTTGGCCACGAACGGCAGGATCCCGGCGGGACGCACCGGCACCGAGGAAGATTTCACCAAGTACCGCGACGTGGTCGCGGACATCTTCGCGCACCACCGGCGCACCGACCCCGCAGGCACCGACGGTGCGGCGTGCTCGTGCGGCGGCGCGTGGCCGTGTCGGGAGGAACTACTCGCGGCGGAACTGCTCGACTGGATCTGACCATTGTGATCGAAACCGATCGGATCGACAGCACGCACCCCACCGGTCCGGGCTCGAAATCCACCCGACCGGGGGACGCCGGAGCGGATCTCGCACATGAATCCGGTTCGGTACGGGAGACTGCAAGTTGCCGAAGCACGATCCGCGACAAAGCAGGTTGCTCATGCAGGTCTGGCCCGGTCATCCGTATCCGCTCGGCGCCACGTACGACGGCGCCGGCACCAACTTCGCGGTCTTCTCGGAGGCCGCCGAACGCGTCTGGTTGTGCCTGCTCGACGAGAGCGGCGCCGAGCAGCGCATCGAGCTGCGCGAGGCGGACGCGTTCGTCCGGCATGCCTACCTGCCCGGCGTCCAGCCCGGGCAGCGGTACGGCTACCGCGTCCAGGGCCCGTTCGACCCGGCCTCCGGCGCCCGATGCAACCCGAACAAACTGCTGCTCGACCCGTACGCGAAGGCGATGTGCGGCGAGGTGCACTGGCACGAGTCGATGTACGGCTACTCGTTCGAGCACCCGGACCTGATGAGCACCACCGACTCCGGGCCGCACACGATGGCCTCGGTGGTGATCAACCCCTACTTCGACTGGGGCGACGACCGGCCGCCGCGCACCGAGTACCACGACACGGTGATCTACGAGGCGCACGTGCGTGGGCTCACCCGCACCCACCCGGGGCTGCCGGAGGAAATCCGGGGCACCTACGCGGGGATGGCGCACCCGGCGGTGATCGAGCACCTGGTGAGCCTGGGCGTGACCGCGATCGAGCTGATGCCGGTGCACCAATTCGTTCACGACCACCGGCTGTCCGACCTGGGCATGCGCAACTACTGGGGCTACAACACCATCGGCTTCTTCGCACCGCACGCGGCCTATTCGTCCACCGGCGAACGCGGTCAGCAGGTGCAGGAGTTCCGCTCGATGGTCAAGGCGCTGCACGCGGCGGGCATCGAGGTGATCCTCGACGTGGTCTACAACCACACCGCCGAGGGCAACCACCTCGGACCCACGCTGTCCTTCCGCGGCCTGGACAACGCGTCCTACTACCGGCTCGCCGACGACAAGCGCTACTACCTGGACACCACCGGCACCGGCAACAGCCTGCTGATGCGCAGTCCGCACGTGCTCCAGCTGATCATGGACTCGCTGCGCTACTGGGTCACCGACATGCACGTGGACGGCTTCCGCTTCGACCTCGCGGCCACTTTGGCCCGGCAGTTCCACGAGGTGGACCGGCTGTCCTCGTTCTTCGACCTTGTCCAGCAGGACCCGATCGTGTCGCAGGTCAAGCTGATCGCCGAGCCGTGGGACGTCGGCGAGGGCGGCTACCAGGTGGGCAACTTCCCACCGTTGTGGACCGAGTGGAACGGCAAGTACCGCGACACCGTGCGCGACTTCTGGCGCGGCGAGGAGCGCACCCTGGCCGAGTTCGGCTCGCGGCTGACCGGCTCCTCGGACCTGTACCAGGACGACGGCCGGCGCCCGATCGCCTCGATCAACTTCGTCACCTGCCACGACGGCTTCACCCTGCACGACCTGGTGTCGTACAACGACAAGCACAACGCGGCCAACCGCGAGGACAACCGGGACGGCGAGAGCCACAACCGGTCCTGGAACCACGGTGTCGAGGGCGAGACGGACGACCCGGACGTGCTCGCGCTGCGGGCCCGTCAGCAGCGCAACTTCATCGCCACCGTGCTGCTGTCCCAGGGCGTCCCGATGATCGCGCACGGCGACGAGTTCGGCCGCACCCAGCGGGGCAACAACAACGTCTACTGCCAGGACAACGAACTCGCCTGGGTGCGGTGGCCGCAAGGCGAGGTGCCGGACCAGCTGGAGTTCATGCGGATGATGACCCGGCTGCGGGCCGAGCACCCGGTGTTCCGGCGCCGGCGCTTCTTCCACGGCAGGTCCGTCCAGGGCACCCACGACGAGCTCACCGACATCGCCTGGTTCACCCCCACGGGCGAGGAGATGTCCGACGGCGACTGGTGGGCGGCAGCCGCCAAGTCGGTCGCGGTCTTCCTCAACGGCAACGCGATCTCCGAGCCCGACCCGCGCGGCCAGAAGATCACCGACGACTCGTTCCTGCTGTTGTTCAACGCCTCGCACGAAACCGAGGAGTTCACCATCCCCGACGGCCTGGGCACGACCTGGACGGTCGTGGTCGACACCGCCGACGACAAGACTACGATGCACGAGCCGAAGACCCGGATGACCGTCGACGGCGGCTCCTGCCAAACGGTCGAGCCCCGCTCGCTGGTGGTCCTGCAACGGCCCTGAGTGAGGCGGCCCGCACCGGCCGGGCGCCGTCGCACGGGCGCCCCGCGCCAGGGGTGCGCGCCGCCGATCCACCGCGGCGGCCGGCTCCGCCGGACCGGGCCCGGCCGCGTCCGATCAGGTTTCACCACCCCGGCGGGTGGTAGCGCGGGGTCGTCCGGGGAAGCTAGTCCGCATGACCTCGTCGCCATCACAGCTCCCCACCGGGACCTATCGGCTCCAGCTGCAGCCCGCCTTCGGGTTCGCCGACGCTGCCGCAGCCGTGCCCTACATCGCCTCGCTCGGGGTCAGCCACCTGCACCTGTCGCCCGTCCTGCAGGCCGTGCCCGGGTCCACGCACGGCTATGACGTGGTCGATCATTCGCGCGTGTCCGCCGACCTCGGCGGCGAGGACGGGTTGCGCGCGCTGGCCGCCTCCGCCGCCGCACACCGACTGGGCATCGTGCTGGACATCGTGCCCAACCACATGGCCGTGCCCGCGCCCGAGTCGCTCAACCGACCGCTGTGGCAGACCCTGCGGGAGGGGCCGGACTCGCCCTACGCCCGCTGGTTCGACATCGACTGGACGCGACACGACGGCCGGGTGCTGCTGCCCGTGCTCGGCGGGCCGGTCGAGGAGATCGCCGACGAGCTGATCGTGGACGGCGACGTGCTGCGCTACCACGAGCACGAGTTCCCGCTCCGGGCCGGCACCGACAAGCTCGCGCTCGACGAACTGCTCGCCGCCCAACACTTCGAACTCGCGCACTGGCGGCGCGCGGACACCGAACTGAACTACCGCCGGTTCTTCACCATCGCCGGCCTGATCGCGCTGCGCCAGGAGGACGAGGAAGTCTTCGCGGCCACCCACGCGACCATCCTGCGGCTGGTCGACGAGGGCCTGGTGCAGGGGCTTCGGATCGACCATCCGGACGGGCTCGCCGACCCGCGCGCGTACCTGGCGCGACTGCGCGCCGCCGCGCCGAACGCCTGGATCGTGGTGGAGAAGATCCTCGCCGACGAGGAGCGTCTCCCCGTCGACTGGGCCTGCGACGGCACCACCGGGTACGACGCACTGCGCCGGGTGGACAACCTGTTCGTCGACGCCGAGGGCGCCGAGCCGCTGCGGGCGCTGCACCGCGAGCAGACCGGGGTCCGGGAGGGCTTCGACTACCTCGTCCAAGAGGCCAGGGCCGAGGTGCTCACGGGCGGCCTGGCCACCGAATTCGCCCGGCTGCGGCGCACCCTGGACCACCTGGAACCGGTCGCGGGCGCCGGTGACATCGGCCGCGCGCTGCCGCCGCTGCTGGCCGCGTTCCCCACCTACCGCCCCTACCCCGGCGGCGGCCCCGGCTCGATCGCGGCCATGGCCCGGGCCCTGACCGGGGTGCCCGGCCAGGTCTCCGAGGCGGCCCGCGAGATCGCAGAACTGGCGCTCGCCGACGGCGAGTTCGGCACGCGCTTCGGGCAGGTGGCGGCGACGCTCGCGGCCAAGGGCGTCGAGGACCGCGCGTTCTACCGCTGGTACGGCTTGAGTTCGCTGAACGAGGTCGGCGGCGCACCGGACTCGATCGGCCTGGACATCGCCGGCTTCCACGACGCCTGCGCGCGCATGTCGCCGACCACGATGACCACGCTGAGCACCCACGACACCAAGCGCAGCGAGGACGTGCGGGCCCGGCTCGCGGTGCTGGCCGAGGTCCCCGAGGACTGGGCCGAGCGGGTGCGCACCTGGAACGACTGGTCGAGCGCGCACCGCTCCGAGTTCCGCTTCGGGCCGGACGGCTACGACACCTACCTGCTGTGGCAGACCCTGGTCGGCGCCTGGCCGCTGTCTCCCGACCGGGCCGTCGACTACCTGCGCAAGGCAATGCGCGAGGCGGCCCGGGCCACCACCTGGACCGACCCGAACCCCGACTACGAGGCGGCGAGTGAGGCGTTCGTGCGCGCCGTCCTGGCGGACGGGGAACTCGCGGGCGACATCGCCGAGTTCGTCACCGACCTGGATCGTCCGGCCCGGGCCGTCTCGCTCGGCGCCAAGCTGGTCCAGCTCACCATGCCGGGCGTCCCTGACGTGTACCAGGGCAGCGAACTGGCGCTGTACACACTGGTCGACCCGGACAACCGGGCCCCGGTCGACTTCGGCCGCGAGCACGGTCCGCTGGACGCGCTCAAGTTCCAAGTCACGCAAGCCGCGCTGCGCCTGCGCCGCGAGCATCCCGACTGGTTCGCCGGTACCTACGCGCCGCTGCCCGCCCGCGGCAAGGAGGCGCGGCACGCGATCGCGTTCGTACGCGGCGACGAGGCGATCACCGTGGCCACCCTGCTGCCGGCCGGCCTCGCGGCCAAGGGCGGCTGGGGCGGCGCGCTGCTGCCGCTGCCGCCGGGCCGTTGGGTCGACGCGCTGACCGGCAACGCGTACACCGGGCAGGCCCGGCTGCGGCACATCCTGGAGGACCTGCCGGTGGCCCTGCTCACCCGCGGCTGACCCGGCCGCGCCCGCGCGCTCCCACCCGTCCCCACGTATTCCCACGCGTTCCCGGAAAGGACACAACCATCGTGGTCAGGTTCGAGGTCTGGGCTCCGAAAGCGTCGTCTCTGGACGTCATCGTCGACGGCCGACGCAAGCCGATGCGGGACGCGAACCGACCCGGGTGGTGGCAGACGGAAGTACCGGCCGCGGTACACGGGAGCGACTACGCGTTCGTGATCGACGGCAGCACACCGCTCCCCGACCCGCGCTCGCCGTGGCAGCCGCAGGGACCGGACGGCCCGAGCCGAGTGGTGGACCACGCCGCGTACGCGTGGGCCGACCGGGCCTGGACCGGCCGGCCGCTGCCCGGCGCGGTGGTCTACGAGCTGCACATCGGCACCTTCACGGTCGAGGGCACCTTCGCGGCGGCGATCGAGCGGCTGGACCACCTGGTCGACCTGGGCATCACGCACGTCGAGGTGATGCCGGTGTCCGCCTTCCCGGGTCGACACGGGTGGGGCTACGACGGCGTGTGCCCGTGGGCGGTGCACGAGCCGTACGGCGGTCCGGAGGGATTCAAGCGCTTCGTGGACGCGTGCCATGGGCGCGGCCTGGGCGTGATCCTGGACGTGGTGCACAACCACCTCGGTCCTTCCGGCAACCATCTCCCGCGATTCGGGCCCTACTTCACCGACCGCTACAAGACGCCGTGGGGTTGGGCGGTCAACCTGGACGGGCCCGGCTCCGACGAGGTGCGCGCCTACCTGGTCGGCAGCGCGCTGATGTGGCTGCGCGACTACCACGTGGACGGGCTGCGGTTGGACGCGGTGCACGCGCTCGCCGACAACCGCGCGGTGCCGTTCCTCGAAGAGTTGTCCGAGGCGGTGGACAAGCTCGCCGCGTCGAGTGGCCGGCCGCTGTTCCTGATCGCCGAGTCGGACCTGAACGACCCCCGCGTGGTCACCCCGCGCGAGAGCGGCGGAATGGGCGTCCACGCCCAGTGGAGCGACGACTTCCACCACGCGCTGCACTCGCTGCTCACCGGTGAACGGCAGGGCTACTACGGCGACTTCGGGTCGATGGGCACACTCGCCAAGACGCTCACTCGGGTCTGGCTGCACGACGGCACGTGGTCCTCGTTCCGCGAGCGCACGCACGGGCGCCCGGTGCCCACCTCGCGGATGCCCGCGTATCGCTTCCTGGGCTACCTGCAAACCCACGACCAGGTCGGCAACCGGGCCACCGGCGACCGCATCTCGGCCACCCTGCCACCGGCGCTGTCGGCCGCGGGCGCGGCCCTGGTGCTCACGGCGCCGTTCACCCCGATGTTGTTCATGGGCGAGGAATGGGGTGCGTCCACCCCATGGCAGTACTTCACCGACCACACCGACCCCGAACTGGCCGAGGCGGTGCGCAACGGGCGCCGCGCCGAGTTCGCCTCGCACGGATGGGACGCCGCACAGATCCCGGATCCGCAGTCGCCGCAGACCGTGCGCAACTCGTGTCTGGACTGGGACGAGCTCAAAGGCTCGCCGCACGCGGCGCTGCTGGCCTGGTACAAGCGGCTGATCGCGCTGCGCCGCGAGTGGGAACACCTGACCGACCCGGACCTGACCAGGGTTCAGGTCAGCTTCGAGGAGACCGCGGGCTGGCTGATGGTGCACCGAGGCGCGTTCCGTACGGCGGTCAACCTGGCCGAGCAGCCCGCCACGCTGCCGATGGGCACCGGCGCGGCCGAGATCGTCGCGGCCTGGGACGATCGCGCGGAGATCCGTCGCGGCCTGGTCGGCACCACCCTGCGGCTGCCCGCAACCTCGGTCGCGGTGGTCCGGGTGGGCTCGCGCTGAGACCACCGTCGCGACCCCGACTCCGACCTCGCGCACCGAACGAGCCGATCCGACCCGTCCGGCGTTCGAGGACGAGCACGGCCGAAGGCCCGCGCGTGCGTGCTCACGTGTCCAGCAACCGCTTCCGCTCCGCCTCGACGTCGAACGTGCCCGCCGGGTAGCGCGGATCCAACTCGATGAGGTGCTCCAGCAACAGCCGGCTGATCGCCCAGTTGCGGTACCACTTGCGATCCGCGGGCACCACATACCAGGGCGCCGCGTCGGTGTCGCACTTCTCCAGGGCGACCTGGTAGGCCGCCCGGTAGTCCGGCCACACCGAGCGCTCGTCGATGTCCGCCGGGTTGAACTTCCAGTGCTTGTCCGGGTTGTCCAGCCGGGCGAGCAGCCGCTCCTTCTGCTCCTCGGGCGAGATGTGCAGGAAGATCTTGACCACGCTCACCTCGTCCGTGGCCAGGCCCTGCTCGAACCGGTTGATCGCGGTGTAGCGGCGCGACCACACCTGGCGCGGGACCAGGTTGCGCACCCGCGCGATCAGCACGTCCTCGTAGTGCGAGCGATCGAACACGCCGATCAGACCGGGGCCCGGTACCTGGTTGCGGATCCGCCACAGGAACGGGTGCCCGAGCTCTTCCTCGGTAGGTGCCTTGAACGCGTGGATGTGGCAGCCGGACGGGTTGAACTGGCCGATCACGTGCTTGACCGTGCCGCCCTTGCCGGAGGTGTCCATGCCCTGGACCACCAGGAGCACCCGGCGGCGCGCACCGCCCGCCACGGCCTGCGCGTACAGCTTCTCCTGGAACTCGGCCAGCCGCGGGCCCATCGCGGCGATGTCGGCCAGCGCGTCGGCCTTGTCGCCGCAGAAACCGGGCGTGGCGCGCGGGTCGATCGCGGTCAGGTCGACGGGGCCGCCGGTCAACCGCAGCGCGGCCCGGACGGAGGGCTCGTCGGCCCCGGGGTGGCCGGGCACGTCGGCGCGCGCTTCGGCGACCACGCGAAGCCGGGGCGGCTCGGCGGCGACCTCGGGCTCGGGCTCGGTCGCGACGGGCGGCTCACTCGCGGCCGACGGGTCGGCCCACTCCTCGGCGACCGCTTCGAGTTCGAGGACCGCGACGTCGACGGCCTCGACCTCGACGGCTTCGAGGCCGCCCGCGTCGACTTCGACCACCTCGAGTCCCAGCGCCTGCGCCGCGGCCCGCTCGGCCTCGGCCCGCTCGGCTGCGGCCTCCAACGCCTTGGCGGCCTTCTTGTCCGCTTTCCTGGCCGCCTTGGCCTGCTCGGCCCGCAGCTCCCGCTCCGCCTTCGGCGTCTTCTCGGCCTTCTTGTCGGCCTTCGCGGCTTTGTCGGCCTTCCTATCGGCCTTCGCGGCCTTCTCGGCAGCCTTCGAGGCCTTCTCGGCCTTCTTGGCGGCCTTCTCGGCCTTCGCGGCCTTGTCCGCCTTCACGGCCTTCTTCACGGCCTTCTCGGCCTTCGCGGCCTTCTCAGTCTTGGCAGCGGCCTGCGCGGCGACCGTCTCGTCCGATGTCTCGCCCAGGCCCACCGGGGCTCGCCCCTTCGAGTCCCGGTCGAGCCTGCCTGCACCCTTGCGTTCGGCCTTCTTCGCCATGCCACTGCCTCCGCGTCGTCGGGACCCGGGTCCGATGATGCCGCACCCGCGGACCGGTCGCGCACGGACAACGCCCGCACGGCGCACGGCCGACGCCGGCCGTACCCCTACCTCGACCCCGGTCAGCGAGTCGGGACGTGCTCCGCGCCCTCGCGGGCCATCGCCACCAGCCGCGAAATCGCGCGCAGGTACTTCTTTCGGTAGCCGCCGGCCACCATCTCCTCGGTGAACAACTCGTCGAACGGCACCCCCGAGGCCACGATCGGCAGCTCGCGGTCGTACATCCGGTCCGCGAGCACCACCAGGCGCAGCGCGGTCGCCTGGTCCTGGACCGGTCGCACGCCGCGCCAGAAGATGCCCGTGACGCCGTCGAGCATGGCGCCGTACCGGCTGGGATGCACGGTCGCCAGGTGCGCGAGCAGTTCGGCGAAGTCGTCGAGTGCGGCGCCGTCGGGCGCGGCCTCGGCGGCCTTGGCAACCACGTCGTCGGCGATCGGTGTGGGAGCCGCGGGCAGGCCCCGGTGCCGGTAGTCCTCGCCGTCGATGCGCAGCGCCTCGAAGCGCGCCGACAGCCCCTGTATCTCGCGCATGAAGTCCTGCGCGGCGAACCGGCCCTCGCCGAGCTTGTCGGGCAGCGTGTTCGAGGTCGCGGCCAGCTTGACGCCCGCGTCGGCGAGCTTGCCGAGCAGGGTGGACACCAGGACGGTGTCGCCCGGGTCGTCCAACTCGAACTCGTCGATGCACAGGAGCCGGTGTCCGGACAGCGCCTCGACGGTCTGCCGAAAGCCCAGGGCGCCGACCAGGTTGGTCAGCTCGACGAACGTGCACAGCGACTTGGGCCCGGGTGCGGCGTGCCACAACGATGCGAGCAGGTGGGTCTTGCCGACGCCGTAGCCGCCGTCGAGGTAGATCCCGCTGGGACCGCCGGGCGCGCTCTCGCGGCGGAACCAGCGCCGCTTCCCGTTCCCGCCGTCCCCGTTCAGTCCGGCGGCGAACCGCTCCAGGCGCAGCACGGCCGCGGCCTGCCCGGGCTGGTTCGGATCCGGGATGTAGGTATCGAAGCGCACATCGCCGAAGCGCGGCGGCGGAACCATCTCGGCGACGAGACGGTCGGCGGGAACGCTGGGCTGACGCCGGGTGAGCGACACGACGTGGGCTACGGACACGATCATCAAGCCTACGACGCGTGCAAAACTCGGTCGCATGCGCCGTCTCCTTCCTGCACCCAGCGCCCCTGCCGAGCCCGACGTCGACCTCGTCGAGGCATACGCCTATCCGCCCGGCCGAACCTGGCTGCGGGCGAACATGGTGGCCGGTCTGGACGGTGCCGCCCAAGCGCCCGACGGCCTGTCCGCGGGGCTGTCCTCACCGGCGGACAAGCGGATCTTCGGGGTGTTGCGCGGTCTGGCCGACGTCGTCGTGGTGGGCGCGGCCACGGTCCGCAAGGAGGGCTACCGACCGCCGCGGCCCAAATCCGCCTACGCCGCCGCCCGCGCCGCCGCCGGGCAGTCGCCCGCGCCGGTGATCGCCATCGTCTCGCGCAGCCTGGCCGTCGATTTCACCGCGCCGCTGTTCACCGAGGCGATCACTGCGCCCATCGTGATCACCTGCGAGGACGCCGCGCCACAGGGCCTGGCGGCGGCTCGCGCGTACGGCGACGTGCTCGTGGCCGGGCGGGACCGGGTCGACTTCGCGAGCGCCCTGGACGCACTGGCGGCGCGCGGGCTGACCCGGCAGTTGACCGAGGGCGGCCCGCACGTGCTGGCCCAGATCGCCGCGTGCGGCCGCTTGGACGAGCTGTGCCTGACGGTGAGCCCGCTGCTGACCGCCGGTCCCGCCGACCGGATCCTGGCCGGTCCGGCCCTCGCTGACGCGGTGTCCATGCGCCCGGTGTCGCTGCTGGAGGAGGACGGCTCGCTGTTCGCCCGCTATGTGCGCTCGTGAGCGGCGCACCGGGTCGCGCTGCGCCGGGTCGGTCACCGCTCGTGAGCGGTGCACCGACCCGGGCCCGCGCCCGGCGACGTTCCCCCGCCGGGCACGGCACCGGAGAGTGGGAGTGGGAAGGTGGTCTCCCGGGCAGACCGGGCACAGCCACCCGCCTCGGGGGTTGGATCTTGTGGATCAAGGGAGTGTTGCGTGTACACGATCGTGCTGCTCATCGAAAAGGTCCTGAACGAGGCGGACGTCGAGTTCGTCACCAGCCTGCACGAGGGCGTCGAGACGTCCTTCGTGGTGGTCCTGCCCGGCAAGGCCGACCATCGCAAGCTGCTCCAGGCGCTGGACGACGTGGCCCTGGTCCGCCTGGACGAGGCGGCCGAGGACATCGAGGAGAGGTCCGACCCGGACGACGGCGCGACCGCCGCACGACGCACGCTGGACGCGAGCGTCGCGGCGCTGCGCGCGATCGGCGCGAACGCCGTCGGCGAGACCACCCCCGGGCGCGACCCGCTGGACACGCTCAAGCAGATCGTCGAGCGGCACGACGCGGACGAGGTGATCGTGCTCACCGACCCGCACTTCATCGAGGAGGTCTTTCACCGCGACTGGGCCTCGCGCGCCCGACAGAACGTCGGTGTCCCGGTGCTCAAGCTCTTCGCACACGACGTGAGCTGACACAATCGCGGGGAGCCCGCGCCGAACCGCCCGGGTCCCACGATTCGAAGGAGCCCGCGTCATGGCACCCCCCGCCGAGCCCGTCGACCTCGGCAGCCCGTTCTTCGTCGGCATCGGTGGCGCCGGCATGTCGGGGCTCGCCAAGATCCTCGCGATTCGCGGCGCCCGAGTCTTCGGCAGCGACGCCAAGGACTCCACGCAGGTGCTCGCGTTGCGCCAGCTCGGCTGCACGGTGCACGTGGGCCACGACGCGGCCAACGTGGCCGAGGACGTGTCCTGCGTGGTCGTGTCGTCCGCGATCCGCACGGACAACCCCGAGCTGGTGCGCGCGCGCGAGCGTGGCATCCCGATCGTGCACCGCGCGGACGCGCTCGCCCGGCTGATGGACGGGCGCCGCTCGGTGGCCGTCGCGGGCACGCACGGCAAAACCACCACGACCAGCATGCTCGCGGTCGGGTTGACCTCGCTGGGCCTGGACCCGTCCTTCGCGATCGGCGCCGACCTCAACGAGGCGGGCAGCAACGCCCACCACGGCTCGGGCAACATCTTCGTGGCCGAGGCGGACGAGAGCGACCGCAGTTTCCACAAGTACACGCCCGAGGTCGCCGTCGTCCTCAACGTCGAGTTGGATCACCACGCCAACTACGGCTCGCTGGAGGACGTGCTGGAGGCGTTCGAGATCTTCGCCGCCCGGATCACCACGGGCGGCACCCTGGTGCTGTCCGCCGACGACGCCGGCGCGGGCACCCTGCGCGAGCGGCTCGCGGTGTCGCTGCCGGAGCTGCGGGTGGTCACCGTCGGCGAGCACGAGGACGCCGACCTGCGCCTGGTCGAGATCGAGTCGCTCGGCCTGGGCAGCCGGGTCACCGTGCGCGGCAAGGCCGCCGACGGCGACCTGGTGTTCACCGTCGCGGTGCCCGGTCGGCACAACGCCTCCAACGCGGTGATGGCGCTCGCGGTCGGCCTGGCGCTGGGCGTCGAGCCGCAGCGGATGGCCGAGGGCCTGGGCAAGTACCAGGGGGTGCGCCGCCGGTTCCAGCTCAAGGGCGAGGAGAGCGGCATCCGGGTGATCGACTCGTACGCGCACCACCCCACCGAGATCACCGCCGACCTGGCCACCGCGCGCGGTGCGGTGGGCGCGGGCCGGGTGATCGCGGTGTACCAGCCGCACCTGTTCAGCCGCACGCAGCAGTTGGGCGTGGAGATGGGCCGCGCGCTGGCCGCCGCGGACATCGCGGTCGTGATGGACATCTACGCGGCCCGCGAGGACCCGCAGCCGGGCGTGACCAGCAACATCATCGCGCACGCCGCACTGGACAACGGCGGCCTGGTGCGCACCGAGCACAGCTGGTCCGACGTCGCCGGTTCGGTGGCCGCGCTGGCCCGGCCGGGCGACCTGATCCTGACCATGGGCGCGGGCGATGTCACCCTGCTCGGCCCGGAGATCCTGGACGCCATCCGCGACCGCAACAACGCCCCGCGCTGACCGCCGGTCGGCCCGGCCGACACCCCACGGTGCCGCGACATCCCAACGGGGGAACGTCGCGGCACCGTTGCGTGTTGGATGTGGACATGGCCTACGAAATCGAGAAGACCGACGACCAGTGGCGGGCCGAGCTGTCCCCCGAGGAGTTCCGGGTGCTGCGCCGGGCCGGCACCGAGCGCGCCTGGACCGGCGAGTACACCGAGACCAAGACGACCGGCGTCTACCGCTGTCGGGCGTGTACGACCGAGCTGTTCCGCTCCGACACCAAGTTCGACAGCCACTGCGGCTGGCCGTCCTTCTACGCACCGCTGGCCGAGGACCGGGTCGAGTACATCGAGGACTCGTCGATGGGCATGACCCGGGTCGAGGTGCGCTGCAAGAACTGCGGCTCGCACCTGGGACACGTCTTCGAGGGCGAGGGCTACGGGACGCCCACCGACCAGCGCTACTGCATCAACTCCATCTCGCTGACCCTGGAACCCGACCCGCAGGGCTGATCGCCGCGCCCGTCAAACCTGCTTTCGAGCGGTGCGGCAAACGTCACATCCGGTCACGTGGGCGGTGTTCGTCCGCTATGCCTGATGACCATGAATCCGTGGCTGCCACCCCTCGCGTACTCGGTCTGGACGGCGCTCGTGCTCGGCGTCGCCATCGGGTCCGCGCGGCGTGGCGGCAAGCGCGCGGACCGGCGGCGTCTGGCCGAACTGGGCCCGGTCGAGTACGCGTTCGTCTCCGGCGGCGCGGCCCGCGCGGCGGACGTGTGCATCCTGCGCCTGCTCGGCGCCGGCTCGCTGCACGTGAGCCGGGACGGTCAGGTGGTCGCCGCCCGCACACCCGAGCCGGGCGCGGCGCCGGAGGCGCCACTGCGCGTGCTCGACGAGGAGTACGGCGGGCTGCCGCTGCGCGAGTTGCGCGTGCGGGTGGCAGGATCCCCGGAGATCCAGGCGATCGGCACCTCGCTGCTCGCGGCCGGTCTGGTCGCGCGGCCGGACGCGGGACCGCGCCGGGTGCCGCGCTGGGCGCTGTTCGCAACCATGGCGCTGGGCGTGGCCACCGCCGTGGCGGGTTTCGTGCGCGCCGACGACGGCGCGGCAAGCGCGCTGCCGTGGGTGGGCCTGCTGCTCGCGGTGATCGGCATCCAGGCGTGCGTCGCGGGCCTGCTGCTGCTCGGCGTGTTCGGCGAGCGGGTGGTGCCCACCGCGCCGACGATGCGCCGGCTGATCCGGATGCGCCGCGACGAGGCCGCGGTGGCCGCGCTGGGCGCCGACGGGGTGGGCGCGGTCGCGCTGTGGGGCCTGGACCGCTTCCCCGACCCGGTGGTCAAGGAGATATTCCGCCGCAACGCCCCCGCCCCGGGCAGCCGCGACCCGCGGTCCCCGTGGTGCGGCAGCACGTCCTGCGCGTCCCCCCAGGGCGCCCGCGCGGGCTCCTGCGGCGGCACGGCGGACGGCTGCGGCGGCTAGGGTCCGGTCGGCTGCGAAGGAACCGAGGGAACTCCGCCTGTTTCGGTGTGGGTCGCGCCCGCCATGCTTGGCATATGCGGACAGCGGTGGGAATCGGATGGCGGCCGGAGATCGATCTGACGATCGAGCGCCTGGCCGGCGTCGACTTCGTCGAGGTGATCGCCGAGAACGTGTGCGTCGAGCACCTGCCGGAGTCGTTGCGCGTGCTGCGTGCGCGGGACGTGCAGGTGATCCCGCACGGCGTCGGTCTGGGGCTCGCGGGCGCGGACCGGCCCGACCCGGCGCGGCTGGCCCGGCTGGCGGAGGTGGCGGGCGCGTTGGAGTCGCCGCTGGTCAGCGAGCACCTCGCGTTCGTCCGGGCGGGGGGCATGGAGGCCGGCCATCTGCTGCCCGCGCCGATGACCCGGGACGCGCTCGAAGTGGTCGTGGAGAACGTGCGGATCGCCCAGGAGTCGCTGCCGGTCCCGCTCGCGCTGGAGAACCCGGCGACGCTGCTGTCCTGGCCCGGCAACGAGATGAGCGAGGCGCGCTTTTTGACCGAGCTGGTGGAACGCACCGGCGTACGGCTGCTGATCGACGTGGCCAATCTGCACACCGAGCGCGTCAACCACGGCCTGGACCCGGCCGCCGCGCTGGCCGAACTGCCGCTGGAGGCGGTCGAGTACGTGCACGTCGCGGGTGGCGTCGAGCGCGAGGGCCTGTGGCACGACACGCACGCACACCCGGTGACCGCGCCGATCCTGGAGGTGCTGGAGATGTTGTGCGCGCTGCGCCGGCCGCCGCGGGTGCTGCTGGAGCGCGACACCGACTTCCCGCCCGTCGGCGAGCTGGCCGCCGAACTGGCCGCGATCCGCGCGGTGGTCAGCCGCACGGCGGTGCGCTCGTGAGCGCGCGCGAGCGGTTGGCCCGGCAGCAGAGCGAGCTGCTCGCGGCGCTGGTGGCGGGCGGCCCCACGCCGGCCGGTTTCGACCCGGAGCGGGTCCGCGCGCAGGCCCGGGCGCTGGCCGCCAAGCGACGCGACTCGGCGCTGCGCGCGGTGCCCGAGCTGGCGAGCGCTCTGGGGCCGCGCTGGCCGGGCGAGTTCATGACGTGGGCACTGGTTCACCCGAAGCCGGCGGACGGCGGCACCCGCGCGGACGTGCACGCCTTCGCGGCCCACCTGTGGGAGCGCGACGAACTGCCGACCGCGTTGGCCGAGGTGTTCATCCCGCGTGAGCCGTCCCGATGGGGGCGGTTGCGCGCGCGGCTCGGGCGTCGCCCGTGGACGCGCGACCGGTAGGTACGAGCAGGCGATCACGCACAGGGGGTGGGTGGCATGACCTGGTTCATGTTGGTTCCGTTCGTCATCGCGGGCACGTGCGCGCTGGTGGTGAGCCTGAGCGTCCGGCGGGTGACCCGACGGCGGATGCGCCGCACGTTCGGCCGGCCGTACGGGCCCGGCAGCGGGTGGCCGCCCGGCTCGTCGTTCGGCCCCGGTTCGAACCCCGGCCCGCCTCCCGACCAGTGGCTGCCGGGCACGGCCCCGTTCGACGGATACGGCACGCACCACTCGCACGGACACCACTCACCGGGCCCCGACTGGCAGGGACACCACTCGCACGGCCACCACGCCTCGTGCGGCGGGAACTCCTCCTGCGGTGGGGGCGGGAGCTCCTCGTGTTCGAGCGGTTCGTCCTGTTCGAGCGGATCATCGTGCTCGAGCGGGTCCTCGTGTTCGAGCTCTTCGTCGTGCTCGAGCAGCTCGTCCTAGGCGTGGGTGTCCCGAGGCGGTCGGGCCGATCGTGGCCCGACCGCCCGGGAGGGGTGACTCAGGCCAGACCGGCGAGCAGTTCGCCGACCGGGTGCCGGCGGCCGGTGTAGAACGGCACCTCCTCGCGCACGTGCCGGCGGGTCTCCGAGCCGCGCAGGTGCCGCATCAGGTCGACGATGCGGTGCAGCTCGTCAGCCTCGAAGGCGAGGATCCACTCGTAGTCGCCGAGCGCGAACGAGGGCACCGTGTTCGCCCGCACGTCCGGAAATCCGCGCGCCATCTTTCCGTGCTCGGCGAGCAGCCGGCGACGCTCGGCGTCCTCGAGCAGGTACCACTCGTACGAGCGCACGAAGGGGTACACCGCGACGTAGTCGCGCGGGGTCTCATCGGCCAGGAAGGCCGGGATGTGGCTCTTGTTGAACTCCGCCGGGCGATGCAGCGCCATGTTCGACCACACCGGCTCCAGCAGCCGTCCCAGACCGGTGCGGCGGAAGAGGTTGTACGCCTCCTGAAGCGCGTCCGAGTCCTCGGCGTGCCACCAGATCATGATGTCCGCGTCGGCGCGCAGGCCCGAGACGTCGTAGGTGCCGCGTACCACGACGTCCTTGTCGAGCAACTGCTCGAACAACTGCTCGACCTCGCCGGCCAGGCCGGCCCGGCCACCGGGCAGCGATTCACGGAGCCGGAAGACCGACCACATCGTGTACCTGATCACCTGGTTGAGGTCGCGGGCCTTGGGGCGCGCCGGCGTGGGTCGGCCTTCGCTCCCCGGGACGTCCGCGTCGAGAGCGGCGTCGATCACGGCTGCTGCGGCGTCGACCGGTTCCGGGGTGTTGTCCGCGGTGCTTTGGGTCATGGATCGATTCTCTCTCCCCCGCACCGGGAGTCAGCGCACGGGGCGGGCGAGCGGCCTGGCGAGCTGTGCCATCACGTCGGCCGCGGCACTGGTCGCGCTCGCCACACACGCCGGGATGCCGACGCCCTCGTACGCCGCGCCGCACACCGTCAGCCGGGGCAGCCGCTCCACCGCGTCGCGCACGCAGGCGATCCGGCCGAGATGACCGACCGCGTACTGCGGCAGCCCGCCACCCCAGCGGGTGACCTTCGTGTCGATCGGCTCGGCGCTCAACCCGATCGCGTCCCGCAGGTCTGCGAGCGAGTCGGCGACCAGGTCCGCGTCATCGTGCTGGAGCACCGCCTGCTCGCCGGCGCGCCCGAGCGAGGTGCGCAGCACGAACGTGTCCGGGTCGGCGTCGGCGAGCCAGCCCCACTTGTTGGACGCGAACGTGCTCGCCTTGATCCGGCGGCCGTCGATCGGCGGCACCAGGAACCCGGTGCCCGCGGGCACCGCCGCCAGGTCGGCGCGACGGAACGCGAGGGTGACCAGGGCCATTCCCGCGTACTCGATCGAGGACAGTTCGACCGCGGCGACCGTGGAGTGCGGGCGCAGCAGCCGGGCCGCGGGCGCAGCCGGTACCGCGAGCACCACCGCGTCCGCCTCGATCGCGGTCGGCGCGTTCGTCGGTCCGGTGATCAGCCGCCAGCCCGTCGGCGTACGCTCCAGTTCGCGCACCGTGGTCCTGGTCCTGATCTCGCCGCGCCCGGTCGCCACCACCGCGCCCGCGACCGCGACCGGCAGCCTCCCGATGCCGCCGCGGATGCCCATGAACACCGGGCCGCCCGGCCGCGCGCGCTCCAGGAGCCCACGCACGCCCGCGACCAGCGACCCGCCGGTGCGCGCGATCGGCACCAGCTGCGGGACCGCCGCGGCGAGCGAGATGTCGTAGGCGTTGCCCGCGTACACCCCGCCCAGCAGCGGCTCCACCAGTCGGTCCACCACCTCGTGGCCGACCCGCTCGGCGACATAGCGGCCCACCGACACGTCGTCCTCATAGCGGTGCGGCGCGAGCGCGTGGTCCAGCGGGATCCGGGCCAGGCCCGCCGCCGACAACACCCCGCTCGCCGCGAGCGGTTCCAGGTCGCCGGGCACACCCATGACGTGGCCGCGCGGCATCGGCCGCAGCGCACCGCGGGTCCACAACGACGCACCCGCGGTGCTCGGCGGCTGCAGGTCCGCGGCCAGGCCGACCTCGCGCGCGAGGTCGATCGACTCGGTGCGCCGGGCGAGCATCGACTCGGCGCCCTCGTCGACCGCGACGCCCGCGATCGTGCCGGCGTGCAGCTTGCCGCCGATCCGGGCGGAGCCTTCGAGGACCGTGACGGTGAGCTGCGGATCGCCGTCCCGAAGCAGGATCCAGGCGGCCGTGAGACCGGCGATTCCGCCACCCACGACGACGACATGACGACCGCTTACCACCGGCGAACTGTCCACACCGCACCCTCTCACGAGGACCATCCGGGGATGGGAACCGGCCACGCGTCGGCGACACCCGATCCCCGACCGGCTCCGCGCACGGCCGAGCAGCCGCAGTCGGCCCCTCGCCCGCGGCCGAGCCGCTTCGTCGGCCCGTCGGCATGCGAAGCGGCGGCCCTACCGGGCGCTGACCTCGTGCACGTGCGCCACGATGCGGGTGAGCACCTCGGGGTCGGTGTGGGGCAGTACGCCGTGCCCGAGGTTGAAGATGTGCCCCTCGGCGGCGCGCCCGGCGGCCAGCACCTCGTCGGTCTTGGCCCGGATCGCCTCCCACGGCGCGAACACCACGGCCGAGTCCAGGTTGCCCTGGAGCGCTTTGCCCGGCCCGACCCGGGTCGCCGCCACGTCCAGCGGAATCCGCCAGTCGACGCCGACCACGTCCGCGCCGGCCTCGCCGAACATGCGCAGCAGTTCCCCGGTGCCCACGCCGAAGTGGATCCGCGGCACGCCGTAGTGCTCGACCGAGGACAGCACCTTCGTACTGGCCGGCAGCACCGACGCCCGGTAGTCGGCGGCGGAGAGCGCGCCGGCCCACGAGTCGAACAGCTGGATCGCCGACGCGCCCGCCTCGATCTGCACCTTCAGGAACGCCGAGGTGATCTGCGCGAGCCGGCCCACCAGGTCTGCCCACAGTTGCGGGTCGCCGTACATCAGCGCCTTGGTGCGCTCGTGGTTCTTCGACGGGCCGCCCTCGACCAGGTAGCTCGCGAGGGTGAACGGCGCCCCGGCGAAGCCGATCAGCGGCGTGCCGCCGAGTTCGCCGACGAGTTGGCCGACCGCCTCGGTGATGTAGGGGACATCCTCCGGCGTCAGGTCGCGCAGCTGCGCGAGATCGGCGCGCGAGCGGATCGGGTTGGCCACGACCGGGCCGACCCCGGGCTTGATGTCCAGGTCGATGCCGATCGCCTTGAGCGGCACCACGATGTCGCTGAAGAAGATCGCCGCGTCCACGCCGTGCCGGCGCACCGGCTGCAGGGTGATCTCGGTGACCAGGTCCGGCCGCATGCACGATTCGAGCATCGCGGTGCCCTCGCGGAGCTTGCGGTACTCGGGCAGCGAACGACCCGCCTGGCGCATGAACCACACCGGGGTGTGCGGTACGGGTTCACGTCGGCAGGCCCGCAGGAAGGCCGAGTCTCGGACGGTGGCATGCGGAAGGCTCGTTTCGGTCACATCCGCCATGGTCCCAGACGCACCCGGACGGCCCAGACCGAGCACCCCCGCCCGGCGCGTCGCCCGGGACTGGCGACCCCGGCGCGGCCTAGGCTGCCAGGCATGGCAGCAGTCGGCGAGACCGAGGAGCCCGAGGAGTTCCGGCAGGCGCTGGCCGGATGGCGGGCCGCGATCCTGCGCCCGGAGATCGTCCTGGAGGAGATGTCCCGGCCCCGCGGCCTGGCCCCCTTCTCGGCGGCTTTCGCGGCCGAGGTGGCCCTGGGCGAGGACGAACTGGCGGGCGGCCGGATCGTGCTGCTGCACGACCCGGCGGGCCACGAGGCCTGGGAGGGGACGTTTCGCGTGGTCACCATGACGCGCGCCGAACTCGAACCCGAGCTGGCCATGGATCCGCTGCTGCCCGAGGTCGGCTGGACCTGGCTGACCGAGTCCCTGCACGCGGTCGGCGCCGCCTATCGGGCCCCCAGCGGCACCATCAGTCGCAGTACCTCGCAGGGTTTCGGCGGACTCTCCGGGCAGATCGCCCGGACCGAGATCGAGGTCCGGGCATCGTGGACCCCGGCCGACGACGAGTTGCTTCCGCACCTGTTGGCGTGGACCGAACTCATGTGCACGTGCGCGGGTTTGCCGCCGGTGGTTTCCGGCGAAGGAGTCGTCGCCATACCGCGCCGGCCCTCGCGACCCGGCTCCTGACACGCCGGGTCACCGCTGCGAGACCTCGCGGTCACACACCCGGGTCAACGTCGCATAACGGATTTGGATCTTCCTCTAAAGGCCGGCGCCATATGTGCCGAAGGACAGGGTGACCACCCCGAAGGAGTAGCTGGTCGGGCCGCTTCTTCGGGAATCGCGATCACTGCGCAGGAGGCCCGGTGTCGGTACTTCTCGATCACCCTGCAAACCTGCTTGCCTACCGTCCTTCCAAGCCCACGGCAATGGTTGTCGTCGCGGACCCCCGGGTTCGCGACGCCGTCATCCGCCACCTGTGGGCCCTCGGTGTGCGCGACGTCGTCGGGGCGTCGACCATCGCCGAGGCTCGATCCCGTGCCGGCACGCCGCGCGACCTCTGTGTCGCCGACGTGCACCTGCCGGACGGCTCCGGACTCACGCTTCTCACCGAGATGCGCGCGTCCGGCTGGCCGAACGGCTTGGCACTCTCCGCAGCCGACGACATCGGTGCCGTTCGTTCCGCGCTTGCCGCGGGCGTTCGGGGCTATGTCGTGACCGGCGCGCGAGCGGGACTGAACCCTGGACACGCACGGCAAGCGGGAATGCACCACGGGATGCCCCAGGCAAACCGCATGCGTCCGTCGGAACAGCGCGGGACGGAGCCCGGCTCCGGCGTCCGGGAGCTTTCGGCGCGCGAGATCGAGGTCCTGCGCCTCGTCGCGGAGGGCCGGTCCAACAAGGCGATCGGCCAGGCGATGGGCCTGTCGGCGTTGACGGTCAAGAGCCATCTCGCCCGCATCGCCCGCAAGATGGGCACGGGCGACCGTGCCGGCATGGTGGCCCTCGCATTGCGGGCCGGCATCATCAGCTGACGCAGGTCGGCTGGGCATCAGGACACCTCATCAGGTAGAGCCGAATCCCGGCGGGTGGACCCACCCGCCGGGATTCGGCATGCCGGGGATCGGCCCTCTCGGTGTCGGGCCGATCGGCGTCCGGGCAGCGGGACCAGCTGATTTTGTCCGGTTTCCGACCGTCGTACACCGTCGGTGGCGCGCCCACCTTGGCGGGGACCTGCCCGATCGGGTGGACGGGCGGGTTATTTTGGTGGGGTGACCGACGCCTCCTTCGAAACCTCATCCGAACTTCCGGCGCCGGTCCCCCCGGCGCCGGTCCCTCTCCTGGCACCTCGCGAGGGCGTACCGCCCGTCGTGGCGGATCCGCGAGCGCTCGCCGAGACCATCGCCGCCTTCGCCGCCGGAGCGGGACCGGTCGCCGTCGACGCCGAGCGGGCGTCGGGCTATCGCTACGGACAACGCGCCTATCTGATCCAGCTGCGTCGGGCCGGCGCGGGCAGCGCCCTGGTCGACCCTGCGGCATGTCCGGACCTGTCCGGGCTCGGCGCGGCGATCGTCGACGCCGAATGGGTCCTGCACGCCGCCTCCCAGGACCTGCCGTGCCTGGCCGAGGTCGGCATGGTGCCACGGCGGATCTTCGACACCGAGCTGGCCGGCCGGCTCGCCGCCTTCCCCCGGGTGGGGCTGGGTGCGATGGTCGAGGCCGTGCTCGGCTTCTCGCTGGAAAAGGGGCATTCGGCGGTGGACTGGTCCACCCGTCCCCTGCCCGAGCCGTGGCTGCGCTACGCCGCGCTGGACGTGGAGGTGCTGATCGAGCTGCGCGACGAGCTCGAGGCCATCCTGACCGAGCAGGGCAAGCTCGACTGGGCCCTGCAGGAGTTCGCCGCGATCGCCGCCGCACCGCCGCCCGCCCCGCGGGTCGACCCGTGGCGGCGCACCTCCGGACTGCACCGGGTGCGGCGCCGTCGGCAGTTGGCGATCGTGCGCGCGTTGTGGCTGGCCCGGGACGGCATCGCGCGGCAGAAGGACGTCTCGCCGGGCCGGGTCATCCCGGACAGCGCGATCGTCGAGGCCGCGCTCGCCGGGCCCGCGTCGGTGGCCGCCCTGCTCGCGCTGCCCGGCTTCACCGGTCGAGACAGCCGGCGCCAGGCCGGCGTGTGGCTGGCTGCGATCGAGCAGGCCCGGGCGCTGCCCGAGGTGGAGCTGCCGATGTCCACGCTGCCGCACGAGGGCCCGCCGCCGGCACGCGCGTGGACGGACAAGGACCCGGCCGCCGCGGAGCGCCTGACCGCGGCCAAGACGGCCGTCGCGGCCATCGCGGACGAGCACACACTGCCCACCGAGAACCTGCTCGCGCCGGACTACGTGCGCCGGCTCGCCTGGGCCCCGCCCGCAGTGCCCACCGCCGACGCGGTCGGCGACGTGCTGCGCGCCTTCGGCGCACGTTCGTGGCAGATCGGCCTGACCGCGCCCGCGCTCTCCGGCGCCTTCCTGCGGCTGGCCGCGCACGCCGCCAACGGCACGAGCGCCTGACCCGCACGTCCGCGCACCGGGCGCGTCCCGCCCGGTGCGCCGCGCCAGGCAGGCGATCCGCCGAGCCCGGCGCGGCGGGGGCGTGCGCCACGCGCTGCCTTACCCGACCTTTGCTTTGTCATTGACGCCGGATCCCCCTGGATGGTTTGGTTAGCCTCGCCTAATTCTCATTCTTCAATATTTGCTCGAACTGGTGGGGTGGCCTGTGTTCGCCAACTATCTGATTGGCCTGCGCGAGGGCCTGGAGGCGGCCCTCGTGGTCAGCATCCTGATCGCCTACCTGGTCAAGACCGGTCGGCGCGAGGCGCTGCCCGCAGTGTGGGTCGGCATCGGCGCGGCGGTCGGCCTGAGCGTGGCCCTGGAGGCCGCCCTCGAACTGACCTCGGCGGAGATGGACTTCAAGCAGCAGGAATTGTTCGGCGGTTCGCTGTCGATCGTCGCGGTGCTGCTGGTGACCTGGATGATCTTCTGGATGCGGCGGACCTCGCACGCGTTGAAGGCGGAGTTGCAGGGTCGATTGGACCAGGCGCTGGCGATGGGCACCGGCGCGCTGGTGCTGACCGCGTTCCTGTCGGTGGGCCGCGAGGGCCTGGAGACCGCGGTGATCGTGTGGGGCACCGCCCGCTCCACCGGCGAGAACACCGACCCGATGATCGGCGTCGCCCTCGGCCTGGCCACCGCCGTCGTGCTCGG